>JAYSLR010000101.1:0-3652 GCA_043725365.1 Rhizobacter sp.
CGAAGTCGTGTCGCCGGCTCACAGTGCGGGCTCCACCGTCAAGTGCAGGTCGAGCGGTTGGCGGTGCAGTGCGGGCGCACGGAGTTGTCCGTTGCGCAAAAGCTCGAAGATCGCACCGCGGACGATGGCTGGGTCGCGGGCCGATAGGTCGCGCTCCAGGCGAGCCAGAGGCTGTGGCTCGACGACACGGCCCAGTAGGGCGTCGATCAGCGACTTCGGCACGAGCGAGCGTGTCGCGTTGATGACCGGCAGCATGCGGGCCCAGTTGGAGATCCACATTCGCGCAGCCGCCAATTCCGCCAGCGCCACCACATCGATCGTCAGCCCGTTGACATCCTGCAGCGGCAGGTCGTAGCGCGACTCGATCAGGAGGAGCTTCTCTGTGCCTGCTCGCTGAACCCAGAAATCGATGAGACACGCGTCCGGACGGCGGTCGACGCGGGCAGGGCGCTCGCAGAAGTTCAAGACGCCAGGGTCGGCTTCGAGGCGGATCCATTGTGAGAAGGCGAGGTGGTCAAAGAACCGCACCCGGCGGTCGAGCTTGGGGCTGTAAGCCTCGAGCAGTCGCGCGCCGCGGGGTCTGGTCGCTGGTACCGGCGATCTGAAGCGTGCGGCGAAATCCTTCATCGATCAGCACGTTACGCAGCCTAGCCGCGGAAGCATCCACAAAGTGGCTGATTTGCTTCGCACAAAGGCGAAGTGGCGAATTCACTTCGCGCCGCGCGAGACTAAAGTCGACCACATTGCGTGTGCGTTCCCGGGGCGCAGCCGGTGGCTGATTTGCTTTGTTCTACGCACCATGAGCGAGACGCTCGAGAAGATCCGCGCGCTTAAGAGCATCGGCGTCCACGACTGGGCGCTCGATGCGATCGCCCTGACGAAGCAGCAGGCCTACGCCGCGCGTGTGCAGATGCGCCGTCCGTCGATGACCGCACGGATCGAGCGGCAACGACAGATCGTCGAGATCACGTGCTTCCTGCGCGTTACGTTGCTCGAGCTGACCGACATGGCGCTCATCCAGGCCTCGCGCCGAAGCCAGGACCTCCTCCGGCGCGCCGCCGAGCGAGTTCACAACGGCCGCTCCCGCACGAGCGGCGTGGTGCTGCAGCAAGCTCTCAGGGCAAAAGCGATTCTTTACACGGAGACCAAGCCGTGGCGCGACCGCGTGCTTGAGGCGCGCGAACTCCTCGCCGAGCTCGGCGACGCCGCGCCGACGACCTTCGCCGGGCAGGTGCGCCGCGCTCTGGCCGAAGACAGCCGGCGCGTTCATGCCCACCTCGCCGGGCTGCGCGACATCGAGTTCTCGGGGACACCGGGCGATTTCGGCTTCGAGCAATGGACCGCCTGGTCAACGCTGCAAGGACTGAACGCTGAAGAGATTCCCGCCGGCTTCGAGCTGCCGCCGGTGGGCCCGGCGTGGAGCTCGATCGTGAGCGACCTGGACGCCCAGTCGCGCTACCGCGCCTTCGAGGCCAGCACCATGATGGCCATGCGCAAGAGCCTGCGCCGCGGCAGCGCCTGGGTCGACCATTCGATCGGGTTTCGCGCTCGCGACTCGATGCTGCTGGGGCCCGAGGACTGGGCGGGTAGCAAGGAACAACATCTTCAGATCCTCGGCTTGCCTGGGGAGGCACAGGCGTTTCTCGAGCCGATCCTTGCCGGCGTCTCCGTTGGCCTGTCGGCGCTAGCGGAGGTCGCCGGTGAGGGCAGCGTCGAGATCGGCGCCGACAGCCTGCTGCTTTGCCGCCCATTCGCCCGTTGGATGAAGACGTCGAGCCGCGCAAGACTCGCGAGGCGATCTTCAAGCAGATCGGCGCCGTCCAGCTTCCGGACCTGCTCATGGAAGTGGATGCCCAAACCCGCTTCAGCGAAGCGCTGTTGGGCAGGAGGCCGACCTCGAGACAGGAGCTTCTTGCTGTCTATGGAGCGCTCCTGGCGCACGGCACGGACAACGACGCCAAGGGTGTGGACTCGATGATCCCAGGCATCGACGCGGAGCACATCACCACGGCGATGCGCGCGGTGGAGCTGAGCGGCCGGCTCAGGCGCGCCAACGAGCGCGTCTCGAAGTACCAGAACGCCGTGCCGATCGCTGCCTTGTGGGGAGACGGCGCCAAGGGCTCAGCGGACATGATGGCGGTCGATGCGAGTCGGCACCTGTGGACCGCTCGAGTGGACCCGCGTCGGCGCACCTACGCGGCGGGCTTGTACACCCACGTGCGCGACCGTTGGGGAATTTTCTACGATCAGCCGATCGTGCTCAACGAGCGCCAGGCCGGAGCTGCCGTCGAGGGCGTCGTGCAGCACAACCGCGCCGAGGACCGCATTCGCGTCTCGCTGCTCGCAGTCGACACGCATGGCGTGACCAACGTCGCGATGGCGATCGCCAAGCTGCTGGGGTTTGATCTGTGCCCGCGGCTGCGCGACCTGCGCGAGCGAAGGCTCTTTGTCCCGCGGGCGTGGCCGGTTCCCGAAAGACTGGAAGCCGTCACCGTGCGCCGCGTCTCGCTCAGAGCGATCGAAGCGGGCTGGGACGAGCTGGTTCGTCTTGTCGCATCAATCCGGGCCGGCAAGGTCTCGGCCGCGCAGGCCGTCCAGCGGCTGGGGTCGGCGGCGATCGGTGATCCGCTGCACCGCGCCGCTGAGCACCTCGGGCGGCTGCTGCGCACGCTCTTCCTCTGCGACTACCTCGCCATCGCCGACTACCGCCGCGAGATCCACACGCTCTTGAATCGAGGCGAATCGGTGCATCAACTGCAGCGTGCCATCTACGCCGGTGCGGTCGCGCAAGAGCGCGGTCGGCGCCGGCAGGAGATGGTGGCCATCTCCGGCGCCCATGCGCTGCTGACCAACATCGTGCTGGCTTGGAATACGGACCGCATGGACGCCGTCGTGACTCGTCTCAAAGGCGACGGCATCCGGATCGAGGAGGACTGGCTGCGGCGAATCGGGCCGGCGCACTTCTCGCATATCAACTTCCGAGGGACGTTCAGGTTCAACGTCGAGAAGTACGCAGCCGCACTGGTCGGGCACACAACGGGCATCGTGCCGGCCAAGCCGGGCTGGTAGAAGCCTCGAGAGAGAGGCCGGCATCACCACGAAGAGGCTCTGGGTAGTCGTGATCTAGAGGGCAGATGGACGCGTTCGAGACGCCCCGCGACGTGATTCGCTGGCCGAGATTAATGGCGTGTCAATCTGCGGGCAAATGCCGAGGCGCGCGGAAGTGGCGCTCTTGCAAGTGGTTGTCGTGCTTGCGGTTTCTGGAGGTGAGCGTGTCAATTTGTCGGAAAGATACGATTACCCCAATAAGGGACGGTTCGGTGCGGCCCGGTCGGCGAGCGTGCCGGTCACGATGATGCGGTCGTAGTACGACAACACGCCGTGCAGATTGGGCGCATAGCGCTCACTCAGTGCCGTGGAAGCCATAGTGAGTCACCTCGCCATCGGTTCGCCGGCGATCGTATTACCTGTTTGGTTCCGGCTCTGCCGGCTTAGGATGGCATATGCAGTTCTTGATGGACGTTCGGAAACTGCCGGCGTTCATGCCGCGCATGACGAAGTTGCCTATTCTTGGAATCATCGACCATATGGGCCACGCACCCGTGGCGATAGGCCTCAATGCACGAGGTTTTGTCGCACTTCGACATTTGGT
>JAYSLR010000102.1:0-7856 GCA_043725365.1 Rhizobacter sp.
GTCGGCCAGTTCAGCGCCGGCAACATGAGCGAGGAGGACTTCTGCCAGATCGAGCGCCGCGCGATCCCCGGCACCGGCTCGTGCGGCGGCATGTACACCGCCAACACGATGAGCTCGGCCTTCGAAGCGCTGGGCATGAGCCTGCCGTACTCCAGCACGATGGCGAACCCGCACGACGAGATCGTCACGCACGCGACCGAGGCGGCGCGCGTGCTGGTCGAGGCCGTCAAGGCCGACCTGAAGCCGCGCGACATCGTCACGCGCAGGAGCATCGAGAACGCGGTCGCGGTGATCATGGCCACCGGCGGCTCGACCAACGCGGTGCTGCACTTCCTGGCGATCGCGCACGCGGCGCAAGTCGAGTGGACCATCGACGATTTCGAACGTGTGCGGCAGAAGGTGCCGGTGCTGTGCGACCTGAAACCGTCGGGCCGCTACCTCGCCGTCGACCTGCACAAGGCCGGCGGGATCCCGCAGGTGATGAAGGTATTGCTGAAGGCCGGCCTGCTGCACGGCGACTGCATCACGATCACCGGCAAGACCGTGGCCGAGAACCTCGCCGCGATCCCCGACGAACCGCGCGCCGATCAGGAGGTGATCCGACCGATCACGAACCCGATGTACGAACACGGCCACCTCGCGATCCTGAAGGGCAACCTGGCGCCGGAGGGCTGCGTGGCGAAGATCACCGGGCTGAAGAACCCGTCGATGACCGGCCCGGCGCGGGTGTTCGACGACGAGCAGTCGGCGCTGGCCGCGATCATGGCGAAGAAGATCGTGCCCGGCGACGTGATGGTGCTGCGCTACCTCGGCCCGAAGGGCGCCCCCGGCATGCCTGAGATGCTCGCGCCCACCGGCGCGCTGATCGGCCAGGGCCTGGGCGAGTCGGTCGGGCTGATCACCGACGGCCGCTTCTCGGGCGGCACCTGGGGCATGGTGGTCGGGCACGTCGCGCCGGAAGCCTACGCCGGCGGCAACATCGCGCTGATCCGGGAAGGCGACTCGATCACGATCGACGCCCCCACGCTGACGCTGCAGCTGAACGTGAGCGATGCGGAACTGGCAACGCGCCGCGCGACCTGGAGGGCGCCGGCGCCGCGCTACACGCGCGGCGTGCTGGCCAAGTTCGCGAAGAATGCATCGAGCGCCAGCACCGGCGCCGTGCTCGACGGCGACGCCTGAGGCCGGCGAGTCGGCGCCTCAGGGCTTCTTCGGGTCGGGCGGCTGGCTGGCGGCGGCCTGGCTGTCGAAGCGGCTGCCCAGGATCGACTCCCGATCCCGCGCCCGCTTCTCGGCGCGCTTGCCTTCGATCTTGTCGATCTCGCGCTGGCGTGCCTCGAGGAACTTCTGGGCGCGGCGGTCGGCCTTGTTGGACGAGCTGTAACGCAGGCCCAGGCGCTCCATCGCCGTGCGGCGGCGCTGCGTCTTGCGCTCTTCCATGCGGTCCATCTCGCGACGCTTGGTCCAGCCGGATGCATCGGCGTACCACCACCACAGCATCGCCAGGCCGAAGGGCGCCAGCACCAGCCACCACGGCCAGGCCGTCACCGGCCCGAACTCGAAGTATTTCATCGCCAGCAACAGGCAGCCGAGCACCACGAAAGCCATCTGATCCCTCCCTGCGTTCACCGGCCCGCCACGCCTGCGCGTCAACCGTCGAACGCTACAATGCGTTGGAAGCACTGTAGTTCAAATGGGGCACCCTGCGGGGTGAAGTAAGACATGAAATCACTGGTAGTTCTGCTGGTCGCCGCGCTTGCCGGCCCGGCCTTCGCGCAGGCCGACTTCGCCCAGAAGAAGAACTGCATGGCCTGCCACGCGATCGACAAGAAGGTGCTGGGTCCGGCCTACAAGGACGTCGCCGCCAAGTACGCCGGCCAGAAGGATGCGGTCGACAAGCTCGCGGCGAAGGTCGTGAAGGGCGGCACCGGCGTCTGGGGCAACATCCCGATGCCGGCGAATCCGCAGGTCACCGAGGCCGAGGCCAAGCAGCTCGTCGGCTGGATCCTGACCCTGAAGTGACGCGCGCGTCCGCGCCGCACGAAGGCCCTGCCCGCGGGGCCTTTTTCATGCGCGCGGCGGTGACTCCAGCCACTCGCGCAGCTCGGGCGACAGCCTGAAGCCGGCGCCGAACCGCTGCGCCAGCGCATCGGCATTGGCGACGAAGCGCGCCCGCCCTTCCGACTCGACGAACTGCGCGGCGCCGCCGGTCCAGGCCGGGAAGCCGATGCCGAAGATCGAGCCGATGTTGGCGTCGGCCGTGCTGGTCAGCACGCCTTCGTGCAGGCAGCGCGCGGTCTCGATCGCCTGGCGGTACAGCAGCCGCTGCCTCAGTTCGTCGAGCGCGGGCAGCGGGCCGCCCTGCTTCTCGAACAGCGTGCGCAGCTGCGGCCACAGGTGCTTGGGCTCGCCCGCCGGGTAGTAGTAGAAGCCGCCACCGCCGGCGCGGCCCGGGCGCTTCAGCTCCTTGACCATGCGCTCGACCAGCGCCTCGCCGCGCGAGAGCGCGTGCGTCCGGCCCTCGGCCGCGAGATCGGCGCGTGTCTGGTCCATCACCTGCACCGACAGCCCGAGCGAGGTTTCGTCGAGCACCGCGAGCGGCCCGACGGGCATGCCGGCGGCCAGCGCGGCATGCTCGATCAGCGGCGCCGGGATGCCCTCGGCGAGCATCGCCGCGCCCTCCATCACGAACGTGCCGAAGACGCGGCTGGTGAAGAAGCCGCGCGAATCGTTGACGACGATCGGCAGCTTGCCCAGCGCCAGCACCACGTCGAACGCGCGCGCGACGGTCTCGTCGGAGGTCGCCGCACCGCGGATGATCTCGACCAGCTTCATCTTGTGCACCGGCGAGAAGAAGTGCAGGCCGACGAACCTCTCGGGGTGCGCGCTCGCCTGCGCCAGCCCGGAGATCGGCAAGGTCGAGGTGTTCGATGCGAACACGCCGCCGGGCGCCAGCATCGGTTCGGCCTCGCGCGTGACCGCGGCCTTCAGCGCACGCTGCTCGAACACCGCCTCGATGATCAGGTCGCAACCCTTCAGGTCGCTCGCCTCGCCGGTCGGCGCGATCAGGTTCAGCAAGGCGCCCTGCTGCACCTCCGTCATCCTGCCCTTCGCGACCGCCGGCGCGGTGATCCTGCGCACCGCCTCGAAGCCGGCGCGGGCCTTGTCGAGGCTCACGTCCTTCAGCACGCAGGCGATGCCGCGCGACGCCACCGCATGGGCGATGCCCGAGCCCATCATGCCGGCGCCGAGCACGCCGATCTTCGAGGGCTTCCACTTCGGCACATCCTTGGGCCGCGACTTGCCGGCGCGGATCGCGTTCATGTCGAAGAAGAACGCGGTCACCATGTTTTTCGTGGTCTGGCTCACCATCGTCTTCGCGAGCTTGCGACTCTCGATGCGCGTGGCGGTGTCGTAGTCGACCATCGCGCCCTCGACCATCGCCTCGAGGATCGCCTGCGCCGCCGGGTACAGGCCGCGCGTCTTCTGCGCCAGCATCGCCGGCGCGACGACGAGGCCGGCCGCGATCTTCGGGTTGCTCGGCGTGCCGCCGGGCATCCGGTAGTCCTTGCGGTCCCAGGGCTGCACCGCATCCGGGTGACCCGCGATCCAGGCCAGCGCCTGCACCTGCAGGTTCTCGACGCTGTCGCCCAGGCCGTCGACCAGGCCGAGTTCCAGTGCCTCGCGCGGCCCGAACAGCTTGCCTTCGAGCAGGTAGGGTTGCGCCGCCATCAGGCCCAGCAGGCGCACCGTCTTCGTGATGCCGGTGGCGCCGGGGATCAGGCCGAGCGAGACCTCGGGCGTGCCGAGCTGGATCTTGCGATCGTCGAGCGCGAATCGCGCATGCGCCGCCAGCGCCACCTCCCAGCCGCCGCCGAGCGCCGCGCCGGCGAGCAAGGCCACGACCGGCCGCCCGAGCGTCTCGATCGTTCGGAAGCTCTTCTTCAGCGCCTCGATGCGCGCGAAGCCCTCGGCCGCGTCCTCGGGCTTCAGTGTCAGCACCCCTTTCAGCTCCGCGCCGGCGAAGAAGGTCGTCTTCGCCGACACGAGCAGCACGCCCTTGAGGCGATCCTTGTCGCACACCAACTGCGCCGCAGCCTGCGCGAGGTCGTGCTGCCACTGCAGCGTCATCGTGTTGACCGGCGAGCCGGGCTCGTCGAAGGTGATGGTCGCGATGCCGTCGTCGCTCGACTCATAGCGGATCGTCTCCATGATCAGACCCGCTCGATGATGGTCGCGATGCCCATGCCGCCGCCGACGCACAGCGTCACCAGGCCGCGCTTCAGCTGGCGCCGCTCCAGTTCGTCGAGCAAGGTGCCGACCAGCATCGCGCCGGTCGCGCCGAGCGGGTGGCCGAGCGCGATCGCACCGCCGTTGACGTTGACCTTCTCGTGCGGCACGCCCATCTCGAGCATGAAGCGCATCGGCACCGCGGCGAAGGCCTCGTTCACTTCGAACAGGTCGATGTCGGCGATGCTCAGGCCCGCCTTCGCGAGCGCCTTGCGCGTCGCCGGCATCGGGCCGGTCAGCATGATCGTCGGGTCCGCGCCCGACAGCGCGGTCGCGACGACGCGCCCGCGCGGCGCGAGCCCCATTTCGCGGCCTTTCGCCTCGCTGCCGATCAGCACCGCGGCAGCGCCGTCGACGATGCCCGACGAATTGCCGGCGGTGTGCACATGACGGATGCGCTCGACCTGCGGGTAACGCGCGAGCGCGACCGCGTCGAACCCCATCGCGCCCATCGCGTCGAACGCGAGCTTCAGCGATCCCAGGCCTTCGAGCGTGGTGCGCGGCTTGATGAACTCGTCGCGCTCCAGCACCACCAGGCCGATCTCGTCGTCGACGCTGAGCACCGAGCGATCGAAGTGGCCCGCCGCCTGTGCCGCGGCCGCACGCTGCTGCGACGTGAGGGCGTAGCGGTCCACGTCCTCGCGCTCCCAGCCGGCCAGCGTGGCGATCAGGTCGGCGCCGATGCCCTGCGGCACGAAGCCGGTCGCGGCATTGGTCTGCGGGTCCTGCGCCCAGGCGCCGCCATCGGAGCCGATCGGCACGCGCGACATGCTCTCGACGCCGCCGGCGATCACCATGTCTTCCCAGCCGCTCGCCACCTTCTGCGCCGCGAGGTTCACCGCCTCCAGCCCGGAGGCGCAGAAGCGGTTGATCTGCATGCCCGCGACGCGGAAATCCCAGCCCGCCTTCAACGCGGCCGTCTTCGCGATCACCGAGCCCTGCTCGCCCACCGGCGAGACCACGCCCATCACCACGTCGTCGAGTTGCGCGGGGTCGAAGTCCAGGCGCTTCTGCAGCTTGACAAGCAGCCCGGCGAGCAGGTCGACCGGCTTGACCTCGTGCAGGCTGCCGTCCTTCTTGCCCTTGCCGCGCGGCGTGCGCACGGCGTCGAAGATCATCGCGTTCGGCATGGTGGGGCCTCCAATTGACAAGCCATTATGGCGACGTGCACACTGCCCGGCAACTCACCAAGCAAGTGCTTGGTTGAATCGAGATCGAGGTCCTGATGGCGTCCTATCGTTCGGTGTTTCAGGCCGGCCTGTTCAACGGCCAGGTCGCGCTCGTCACCGGCGGCGGCTCGGGCATCGGGCGCTGCACCGCGCACGAGCTCGCGGCGCTGGGTGCGGCCGTCGCGATCGTCGGCCGCAAGGCCGAAAAGCTCGAAGCGGTGCGCGCCGAGATCGAGGCGGCCGGCGGCGTCTGCTCGACGCACGTCTGCGACATCCGCGAGGAGGATGCGGTGCGCGCGACGGTGGCCGCCGTTCTCGAGCGCCACGGACGCATCGACGCGCTGGTGAACAACGCCGGAGGCCAGTTCCCGGCGCCGCTGGCCACGATCAGTGCGAAGGGCTGGGACGCCGTCGTGCGCAACAACCTGACCGGCGGCTTCCTGATGGCCCGCGAGTGCGTGACGCAATGGATGGGTGACCAACCGGGAGCGATCGTCAACATCATCGCCGACATCTGGGGCGGCATGCCCGGCATGGGCCACTCCGGCGCGGCGCGCGCCGGCATGCTCAACTTGACCGAGACCGCGGCGCTCGAATGGGCGCCGATCCGCGTCAATGCGGTCGCGCCGGGCTGGATCGCGTCCAGCGGCATGGACCAGTACCCGCCGTCCATGACGGCAACGATCCGCGGCATGCGCAAGCTCGTGCCGCTGCAGCGCCTGGGCACCGAGAGCGAGGTGTCGGCCGCGATCGTGTTCCTGCTGTCGCCGGCCGCGGCCTTCATCTCGGGGGCGTGCCTGCGCATCGACGGCGCGGCGCCGAACGCCAAACGCATCTGGCCCGAAGTCGGCACCGGCGGCAGCACGGCCGCGTTCGACGGCTTCCACCTCGCGACCACGCCGAAGATCCTGCAAGGCTGACGATGCCGACGCTCGATCTGCCCCTGGACACCGGCGGCGAAACCTACGCCGCCAATCGCGCGCACGGCCTGGCGCTGATCGAGGAGTGGCGCGCGCTCGAGGCCCGCACGCGCGCCGCGAGCGCGCGCGCGCAGACCTTGTTCGACAAGCGTGGCCAGTTGCTGCCGCGCGAGCGCGTCGCGCGCCTGCTCGACCCCGGCGTGCCCTTCCTCGAGCTGTCCACGCTCGCCGGCTGGCTGCAGGACGTGCCGGACGCCGAGAAGTCGATCCCCGGTGGCGGCGCGATCTGCGGCATCGGCGTGATCGCCGGCACGCGCGTGATGCTGGTCGCCGACGACGCCGGCATCGACGCCGGCGCGATCCAGCCGCGGGGCCTCGAGAAGCTGCAGCGCGCGCAGGCGATCGCGCTCGAGAACCGCCTGCCCTTCGTGCACCTGGTCGAATCGGCCGGCGCGAACCTGCTGAACTACAAGGTCGAGCTGTTCATTCACGGCGGCGGACTGTTCTACATGCTCGCGCGCCTGTCGGCCGCGGGCCTGCCGGTGATCGCGGTCGTGCACGGTTCGTCGACGGCGGGCGGCGCCTACATGACCGGCCTGGCCGACCACGTGATCATGGTGCGCGGCCGCGCACGCGCGTTCCTCGCCGGGCCGCCGCTGCTGAAGGCCGCGACCGGCGAGATCGCGACCGACGAGGCGCTCGGCGGCGCCGAGATGCACGCGTCGGTCTCGGGCCTGGCCGAGTACGTCGCCGACGACGATGCGCACGCGCTCGGCATCGCGCGAGAACTGGTCGCGTCCCTGGGCTGGAAGCCGCAGGCTCACTGGCCCGACGGCCCGGCGCCCCGCTGCGACGCCGACGAACTGCTCGGCCTGTTCGGCGCCGACCTGAAGCGGCCGGTCGAGATGCGCCACGTGATCGCGCGCATCGTCGACGGCTCCGACTTCCTCGAGTTCAAGCCCGACTTCGGGCCGGCGACCGTCTGCGGCTACGCGGCGATCACGGGGTTTCGCGTCGGCATCGTCACCAACAACGGCCCGCTCGACCCGGCCGGCAGCAACAAGGTCACGCACTTCATCCAGGCCTGCTGCCAGACCGGGACGGCCATCGTCTACCTGCAGAACACGACCGGCTTCATCGTCGGCACGGACGCCGAGCGCGCCGGCATGATCAAGCACGGCTCGAAGCAGATCCAGGCGTTGTCGAATGCGTGCGTGCCGCAGATCACGATCCACTGCGGCGCGTCGTTCGGGGCCGGCAACTACGGCATGTGCGGGCGCGGCTTCCAGCCCCGCTTCGTGTTCAGCTGGCCGAATGCGCGCACCGCCGTGATGGGCCCGCAGCAGGCCGCCGGCACGATGGAGATCGTGATGCGCGAAGGCGCGGCGCGCAAGGGCGTGCCGGTCGACGAGGCGCAGATCGCAGCGCTGTCGGCCAAGATCGTCGCGACCTTCGAGCGCCAGATGCACGCGTTCTA
>JAYSLR010000103.1:0-1813 GCA_043725365.1 Rhizobacter sp.
TGGCTCGAGACGCCGCCGACGCCGGCGAGCCAGTCGACCGCCGGGCTGACGAGACCGGCGTTCGCCCCCACGTACAGCTCGGTGCGATTGCAGGTCGAGACGATCGCGACCTCGCTGACGCGCTGCAGGCGCTCGCGAAACGCCTGCAGCGTGGGTGCGAGCTGCTCCGGCGCGAACGCGAAACGCCCGCGCAGATCGACGGGCGCAGTCGTGTGGTTCAGGCCGAGGGCGAAAACGCTCATTAGGTAATTATAAAATCTGCGCGGATCGCGCGAGTTTGCGCGCCGTCAAGCCACCCGAAAGGCAACGCGTGGGCCCGATCGATGCCTTGTGGCACCTGCTGAACTTCTTCGCGCCGGCGGCTGGCGTCGGCCTGCTGGCCAGCGGCATGGCCAAGCTGCTGTGGCGGCGCGAGCTGAAGGGCGTCGCCTGGGTGCGCCTCGCCGCCTGGGCGAGCACGGGCGGCGCCGTGGCGCTGATCGCGGGCCTGGTCGTGTTCGGCCATGACGGCAAGATGGCGACCTACGCGGCGATGGTCGCGGCCTGTGCGCTGGCGCTGTGGGGGGTCGGCTTCGGCCCGCTGCGGCGCTGACGCCGATCAGGCCGGCAGCGCCTCGAGCTGCCGCACCTCGCCGCGCAGCGAGTGCGAGTTCACGTCGGTGATCGTCACGTCGACCATCCGGCCGATCAGCCGCGCCGAATTCGGCCCGCCCTGGAAGCTGACCATGCGGTTGCACTCGGTGCGCCCGCTCAGCTCGTTCGGGTCCTTGCGCGACGGGCCCTCGACCAGGAGCCGCTGCACCGTGCCCAGGCGCGACTCGCTGATCGCACGGGCGCTTTCGGTGATCGCTTTCTGCAGCACGTGCAGGCGCTTCAGTTTGTCGGCCTGCGGCGTGGCGTCGGCCAAGTTCGCGGCGGGCGTGCCGGGGCGCGGGCTGAACACGAAGCTGAAGCTGTCGTCGAAACCGATGTCGTCGATCAGCTTCATCATCTGCCCGAAATCGGCCTCGGTCTCGCCGGGGAACCCGACGATGAAGTCGCTCGACATCGAGATGCCCGGCCGCACCGCGCGCAGCTTGCGCACCGTGCTCTTGTATTCCATCGCGGTGTAGCCGCGCTTCATCGCCATCAGGATGCGGTCGCTGCCGTGCTGCACCGGCAAGTGCAGGTGGTTCACCAGCTGCGGCACCTTCGCGTAGACGTCGATCAGGCGCTGCGTGAACTCGTTCGGGTGGCTGGTCGTGTAGCGCAGGCGCTCGATGCCGGGGATCGCGGCGACGTACTCGATCAGCAGCGCGAAGTCGGCGATCTGTGCGCCGGACTTGCCGCCCCGGCCCATCGCGCCGCGGTAGGCGTTGACGTTCTGGCCCAGCAGCGTCACCTCCTTGACGCCCTGGTCGGCGAGGCCGGCCACCTCGGCCAGCACGTCGTCGAACGGCCGCGAGACCTCTTCTCCGCGGGTGTACGGCACGACGCAGTAGCTGCAGTATTTCGAGCAGCCTTCCATGATCGAGACGAACGCCGTCGCGCCGCTGACGCGCGCCGGCGGCAGGTGGTCGAACTTCTCGATCTCGGGGAAGCTGATGTCGACCTGCGGGCGCTGCTGCGCGGCGCGCTGGTTCAGCATCTCGGGCAGGCGGTGCAGCGTCTGCGGGCCGAACACCAGGTCGACATAGGGCGCGCGGGCGATGATGGCTTCGCCTTCTTGGCTGGCCACGCAACCGCCCACACCGATCAGTACGCCCTTGGCCTTGAGGTGCTTGACCCGGCCGAGGTCGCTGAAGACTTTTTCTTGGGCCTTCTCGCGCACCGA
>JAYSLR010000104.1:0-2648 GCA_043725365.1 Rhizobacter sp.
TCGGCCAGGCCCATGCCGATCACGTAGCTCGCGCGCTCGTCGCTGGGCACCGGCACGCCGAGGTCGGCGCAGGCGGTCTGGATGCAGCGCGCGATCAGCGCCGTCGAATCGAACAGCGTGCCGTCCCAGTCGAACACGACCAGGTCGAAATTGCGTGAGGGTGTCATGGAGAGGCGGGCTTCGCCAGCGCGAGGATCAGGGCCTCGCATTCTGCCGGCAACGGCGCCTCGAGCTCGATGACCTCGCCGGTGCCGGGGTGCATGAAGCGCAGGCGCCGGGCGTGCAGGAACATGCGGTCGAAGCGCACGCCCGGCACCGTCGCACCGCGCGCCAACGCCTTGTTGAGCGCGAAGTCGCCGTACTTCTCGTCGCCGACGATCGCGTGGCCCTCGTGCAGCAGGTGCACCCGGATCTGGTGGGTGCGGCCGGTCTTCAGCGTCACGTCGAGCAGCGTGAACGCGGGGTAGGCCTGCGCGACCCGCACCAGCGTGATCGAACGCTTGCCCTCGTCGGCCTCGGCGTCGACTGCGCGCACGCGCCGCTCGCCCCCGGCGGTCAGGAACTTGTGCAGCGAGACGTCGATGACCTTGCGGTTGGCGGGCCAGGTGCCGATCACGAGCGCGGCGTAGGTCTTGCCGATCGCCTTGTCGCCGCCGTGCTGGCGGAGCTGCTCCTGCAGCGCGACCAGCGCGGAGCGCTTCTTCGCGATCAGCAGCAACCCGGAGGTCTCCTTGTCGAGCCGGTGCACCAGCTCCAGAAACTTGGCGCCGGGCCGCGCCTGGCGCAGCTGCTCGATCACGCCCGAGCTGACGCCGCTGCCGCCGTGCACCGCGACGCCGGCCGGCTTGTCGATCGCGATCAGCCACTCGTCCTCGAACACGACCGGGAACTCGCGCGCCGGGGCGGTCGGCGCATCGGCACGGTCGGCGGCGTTCTGCGAGGTGCGCACGGGGGGGATGCGGACCTCGTCGCCCAGCGCGAGCCGCGTGTCCGCGCCCGCCCGGCCCTTGTTGACACGCACCTCGCCGGAGCGGATCACGCGGTACACATGCGTCTTGGGCACGCCCTTGAGCAGCTTGACGAGGAAGTTGTCCAGGCGCTGGCCTTCGGAGGCCTCGTCGATGCGCACGCGATGCACCGCCGGCGCGGCCGGCGGTCCGGGGGCTTTGGGTTTGTCCCCTATAATGCGTTGCACCACGTTACTGCGATAAGTGTTTGATTCTTCAGAGTTTAGTCTCGGGATCAATACCGCAGCGCGTGGCGGTCGGGTGCTCAAGGGTTGAGCGCCGGACCACCAGGTGATGCAACGCCTCGATCTGGCCGAGCGGCGGGCACCGTCCCCAAGTGACGGCGCGGCCCTCGGTTCGAGGTGGCAGAGCAAACAAGAACGAGCTCAATCAAAAGGTTCTCTCAGGCAGGAGAGACCGAATCCACGCCGGCGACGGCGTCGACTCCCGCTCCTGCCCGCGTCCAGCAGACCCCGGCCGATGTCGATCCCCATCCCCGAACCACGGCGCCCCGCGCGCCCGCTGCCCAGGCCAAGAGCCTGCGGTGCGGCGGGCACGCCCGGCGTGGCTCGCCGGTGGCCGACATGCGCGGGGCACGCTGACACGCACGCGCCAACGCTGCCCGTTCGGCCGGTCTGCTGACCACGCCGCACCCCCGCAGTCCAGGGCGACACCCTTAGCTCCGTTTTCGTTTTCTCGTGCATCGAGTCGTCGCCCGCCGGCAGGAGCCGCAGGCGACTGTGTGATGTGCGCGGCCCGTCCAACGAGGCCGTGCGAAGGAGTGCACGAATGAAACGCATGCTGATCAACGCGACGCAGCCCGAAGAGCGCCGCCTGGCCATCGTCGATGGCCAGAAGCTGATGGACTTCGAGACCGAGATCGAGGGCCGCGAACAACGCAAGGGCAACATCTACAAGGCCGTCGTGACGCGCGTCGAGCCGTCTCTGGAGGCCTGCTTCGTCGACTACGGCGAAGACCGCCACGGCTTCCTGCCGTTCAAGGAAATCTCGAAGAACTACTTCCGCGAAGGCGCCAGCGTGCGCGACGCGCGCATCCAGGACGTGATCTCGAACGGCCAGGAACTGCTGGTGCAGGTCGAGAAGGAAGAACGCGGCAACAAGGGCGCGGCGCTGACGACCTTCGTGTCGCTCGCCGGCCGCTACCTGGTGCTGATGCCGAACAACCCGCGCGGCGGCGGCGTGTCGCGCCGCATCGAAGGCGAAGACCGCGAGGAACTGAAGGAAAACCTCGACCAGCTCGAGTACCCGAAGGGCATGAGCCTGATCGCGCGCACCGCCGGCATCGGCCGCACCGCGCCCGAGCTGCAGTGGGACCTGAACTACATGCTCAAGCTGTGGGACGCGATCGACGGCGCCTCCAAGGCGGGCAAGGGCGCGTTCCTGATCTACCAGGAATCGAGCCTCGTGATCCGGGCGATCCGCGACTACTTCACCGCCGACGTCGGTGAGATCCTGATCGACACCGACGACATCTTCGATCAGGCCCAGCAGTTCATGGCCCACGTGATGCCGGAGACGGCGCACAAGGTCAAGCGCTACCGCGACGACGCGCCGCTGTTCAGCCGCTTCCAGATCGAGCACCAGATCGAGACCGCGTTCTCGCGCACCGTCAACCTGCCC
>JAYSLR010000105.1:0-6085 GCA_043725365.1 Rhizobacter sp.
CTCGCGCCTGAACGGGCGCGTGGCGGCGCTGTGCGCCGAACGGGATCAGCTCGCGGCCAGGCTCGCGGCGACCGACTGAACCGCCTCCCTGAGCTTGAGCTTGGCCAGGTCCCGACACTGATCACGGCTGAGGTTCGGCACCGCGTCGAAGGCCGTGGCCGACTTGATCGGCGCGTACACGACCTTGGTGCCCTGCACCGGCAGCAGCACCACCGGCAGCAGCATCGCGCGCGCCGTCACGACGCAGGTCTTGTTGTCGGTGAAGCCGCCGGTGACTTCGCTGACGAAGCGGAACTTGCGCACCGGGTACAGCTTGATGACGCGCGCCGGGGTGTTGTCCTTCCAGATCTTTTCGGCGGCGGCGGGGTCCATCAGGAAATTCGCCGAATCGTCCAGGCTCATGGGCTTCGGGGTGGCAGCGAACGCGCTCGGCGCCAGCATCAGGGTCACAACGGCCAAACTCGCAACGCCAGATTTCATGAATCGCCTCGGGAAGTGATGTCTTGTTGAGAAGAAGATACGGCGACTGCCGACGCCGCGCCCGGTAGTGTAGGCAGGCCCGACCCGGCCGGCGCCATTTTGTTGGGCGCAGCCGACGCGAACCCGACCTCGACCCGCAGCCCGCCGAGCGGCGAGTCGGCGAGCCGCACCGCGGCGCCGTGCCGGTCGGCGATGCTGCGCACGATCGCCAGCCCGAGACCGGTGCCGGCCTCGTCGCCCGCCGCGTGGCGGTAGAAACGGTCGAAGACGCGCGAGCGCTCCTCGGGCGGGATGCCCGGGCCGGCGTCGTCGACGCGCAGCAGCGCCGCGCCGGCGTCCTCGAACACGCGCAGCTCGACCCGCGACCGGTACGGCGCGTAACGCACCGCGTTGTCGGCCAGGTTGCGCGCCAGCACCGTCAGGGTCGCGGCGTCGCCGCGTACCCACACCGGCGCGTCGGCGACGAGTTCGACCGCGGTGCCGCGCGAATGCGCGAACGGCACCGTGTCGGCGACGGCCGCGCGCACGAGCTCGCCGAGCTCCACCGGCACGAACGCGGCCAGCGGCGCGCCCGGCTCGGCGCGCGCCAGGGTCAGCAGCTGCTCGACCAGGCGCGCGGCGCGGTCGATGCCGGCGTTCAGCGCCTCGGCCGCCGCGGTGCGTGCCGCGTCGTCGGGCGCGCGTTTGAGGAGCTGCATCTGCAGCTTCAGCGCCGTCAGCGGCGAACGCAGTTCGTGCGCGGCGTCGGAGACGAACGCGCGCTGCGCACCGAGCGCGCTGCCCAGGCGCAGCAGCAGGCCGTTGAGCGCACCCACCAGCGGCGCGACTTCGTCGGGCAGCCCGGTGCCCGGCAGCGGCTGCAGCGACTGTTCGTCGCGCGCGCGCACGCCGTCGGCCAGGCGCCGCAGCGGCGCGAGCGTCTGCGCCGCCAGCCACCAGATCAGCAGCGCCATCGCCGGCGCGATGAACAGCAGCGGCGCGACGCTGCGCAACGCCGCGCCGGCCGCGAGCTTCTGGCGGATCTGCACCGGCTGCGCGACCTGGATCACGCGGTCGCGCGACGCGACGCTGAAGGCGCGCCAGGTCTTGCCCTGCACCGCCACGTCGGCCAGGCCGAGCACCGCGCGCGTCGGCAGGTCGTTGCGCAGGCGCGGCGGGTAGATGATGCGGCCGTCCTCGGTCCAGATCTGGACCACGAAATCGAGTTCCTCGTCGGCCAGCGTGCTGGCCTGCGCCGGCGCGATCTCGCCCTGGTCGCGCAGCGAGAACGCCATCTGGCGCAACTGGTAGTCGAACAGCGATTCGGTCTCGGCGAGCACGTTGCGATAGGTCAGCGCGCCCATCACGACGGCGGTCACGATCAGCATGCCCAGCAGCGACAGCAGCACCCGCACACGGATCGAGTTCATCCGGCCACCGCCCGAGCGCCGGGCCGCCCCGAGCCGGGCGGCGCCGCCTCGGGGGGCAGGAGCGCAGCGACGTGGGGGCTCATGTTCTTGGCTTGTCGCCGACGAAGTAGCCGACGCCGCGGATGTTCTGGATGAACTGAGGCCCGAGCTTGCGGCGCAGCTGGTGGATGTAGACCGAGACCGCGTTGCTCTCGATCTCCTCGCCCCAGCCGTACAGCCGGTCTTCGAGCTGCGCCCGCGACAGCAGCGCGCCGGGCCGCAGCATCAGCGCCTCCAGCACCGCGAACTCGCGCGCCGACAGCAGCACCGGCACACCGTCGCGGCCGACCTGGCGCGTCGCCGGGTCGAGCGTGACGCCACCGAACGCGAGCGCCGGCTGCGCGCGCCCGCTGTGGCGGCGCAGCACCGCGCGGATGCGTGCGGTCAGCTCGTCGAGGTCGAAGGGCTTGACGAGGTAGTCGTCGGCGCCGGCATCGAGACCGGCGACCTTGTCGCCGGGGCCGTCGCGCGCGGTCAGCACGATCACCGGTGTCGCGTCGGCGCGCGCCCGCACCGCGCGCAGCACCTCGAGGCCACCGCTGGCCTGCGGCTCGGCGGCATGGGCGCCGCTGGCCGGCAGCCCGAGGTCGAGCAGGACGAGCTCGAAATGCTCGGTCGCCAGCGTCGCATTCGCGGCCGCCACGTCGCGCACCCAGTCGACCGCGTAGCCCTCCAGGCGCAGCGCGCCGCGCAGGCCCTCGCCGATCATCCGGTCGTCTTCCACCAGCAGCAGTCGCATCCGAAAAGCATACCCTGCGCGCCGCGTGGCCCGGCGCACACGGACGGGGTATCGTGCCGGACATGCCCGCCACCCTGCGCCACACCCTGCTGTCGGTGCGCGACCTGCTCGCGACCTTCGGCCCGTTCATCGTGCTCGCCGCGGCGCTGCTCGCCCTCGCCTACTGGGTGCTGGACCCGACGCCGCCGCGGAAGGTCGTGCTCGCCACCGGCACCGAGCAGGGCGCGTATGCCGAATTCGGCAAGCGCTACGCACAGATCCTGAAGGGCTACGGCATCAGCGTCGAGCTGCGCGCCACGCAGGGCGCGGCCGAGAACCTGCGCCTGCTGCTCGACCCGAACTCGGGCGTCGACATCGCCTTCATGCAGGGCGGCGCCGGCGAGCGGGCGCGCAAGGCCGCCGACTCGCTGGCCCCGGCCGACGACAGCGGCGAGGCCGGGCTGGTCTCGCTCGGCAGCCTGTTCTACGAGCCGGTGTGGTTGTTCTACCGCACCGATTCGGCGCAGCGGCTGCTGCACACGCCGACGCTGAGCAGCCTGTCGCAACTGAGCGGCTGGCGCCTGAACGTCGGTGCGCGCGGCAGCGGCGCGCCGAACCTGATGCGCAAGCTGTTCGAGGCGAACCGCATCGATCCGACCTCGCTGACGCTGGTGCGCCAGTCGCAGACCCCGGCGGCCGTCGCGCTGCTGGCCGGCGAGACCGATGCGCTGGTGTTCGCGTCCGCGCCCGAATCGCTGATGGTGCAGATGCTGCTGCAGACGCCGGGCATCGCGCTCTACGACTTCGCGCAGGCCGACGCGTACTCGCGCCGCTTCCCGTTCCTGACGCCGGTGACGCTGCCGCGTGGCATCGTCGACCTGGCCGGCGACGTGCCGCCGCGCGACGTGCACCTGCTCGCGCCGACCGCCACGCTGCTGGCGCGCGCCGGCACCCACCCGGCGCTGCTGCAGCTGTTCATCCAGGCGGCCCGGCAGGTGCACGGCGACGCCGGCTGGTTCCAGCGCAAGGGCGACTTTCCGAAGGCCGGCGGCACCGAGCAGCCGCTCGCGAAGGAGGCCGAGCGCTTCTACGCCGGCGGCACGCCGGTGCTGCAGCGCTACCTGCCGTTCTGGCTCGCGAACCTGATCGACCGAATGTGGCCGGTGCTGGTGTCGATCATCGCGATCCTGATCCCGCTGTCGCGGATGCTGCCGCCGCTGTACCAGTTCCGCATCCGCTCGCGCATCTTCCGCTGGTACGCGCAGCTGCGCGACGTGGAGCACGCGATCGGCGAACGGCCCGTCGCCGAGCTGCTCGACGAACTGAGCACGATCGAGAAGCGTGTCGGCGGTGTCACCGTGCCGCTGAGCTATGCCGACGAGCTGTACTCGCTGCGCAGCCACATCCAGATGGTGGGCCAGCGGCTGCGCGAGGTGGCGGACCCGGCACAGGCGGTGGCGTGAGCGACCCGCCCCGGGTCGTCGTCATCGGCTGCGGCTTCGGCGGCATCGAGGCGGTGCGCCGCCTGTCGAAGGCCGCGGTCGAGATCACACTCGTCGACCGCACCAACCACCACCTGTTCCAGCCGCTGCTGTACCAGGTCGCGACCGCGGGGCTGAGCGCGCCCGCGATCAGCGCGCCGATCCGCCACACGCTGCGCGGCGCGATGAAGCGCGGCAACCTGACGATCCTGCAGGCGGAGGTCCGCGGCATCGACGTCGCGGGGCGCCGCGTGCTGCTCGATGACGATGGCGATGGCGACGCCGCCGAGGCGCTCGCCTACGACCACCTGATCGTCGCCGCAGGCGCCGCGCACAGCTACTTCGGCCACGACGAGTGGGCACCGTACGCGCCGGGGCTGAAGACGCTCGACGACGCGTTCCGGATCCGCGCCCGCGTGATCGGCGCGTTCGAGCACGCCGAGCGCTGCCTCGAGCCGGCCGAGCGCGAACCGTGGATGACCTTCGTCGTGATCGGCGCCGGGCCGACCGGCGTCGAGATGGCCGGCACGATGACCGAGATCGCGCAGCACACCTTGCCGCAGGAGTTCCGGCGCATCGACTCGACCCGCGCCCGCGTCGTGCTGCTCGAGGGCTCCGACCGCGTGCTCGGCGCGTTCGTGCCCGCGCTCTCGCAGCGTGCGCGCGCCCAGCTCGAGCGCCTCGGCGTCGACGTGCGCACCGGCTGCAAGGTGACCGGCATCGACGCCGACGGCGTCAGCTACGAGACCCGCGACGCCAACATCGCGAGCACGCACCGGCTGCCGAGCAAGACCGTGATCTGGGCCGCCGGCGTCGCCGGTTCGGCGCTCGGCAAGACGCTGGCCGCCGCCACGGGCGCGACGCTGGACCGCGCCGGGCGCGTGCTGGTGCAGCCCGACCTGAGCCTGCCCGGTCACCCCGAGATCGCCGTGATCGGCGACCTCGCGTCGGCGATGAGCCACCCGCGCAAGCCGAGCACTGCCCAACCCACGCCGGTGCCGGGCGTGAGCCCGGCCGCCAAGCAGATGGGCCGCGCCGCCGCCGCGAACCTGCTGCGCCGGCTGCGCGGCGAGCCGACGCTGCCGTTCCGCTACATCGACTACGGCAACCTCGCCACCATCGGCCGCAGGGCCGCGGTCGTCGACCTGACGGTGCCGGTGCTCGGCACGCTGCGCTTCTCCGGCTACTTCGCGTGGCTGTTCTGGCTGTTCGCCCACATCTGGTTCCTGATCGGCTTCCGGAATCGGCTGATCGTGATGCTCGACTGGGGCTGGGCCTACTGGACCTACGAGCGCTCGGCGCGGGTGGTGGCGGAGCCGCCGAGCGCGCTCAATGGATCGCCGCGTACATGATCCCCTCCTGCGTCGCCTCGGTGGCCGAGAACTCGACCACCACCTTGCCCTGCTTCGCGACCAGGATGCGGTCCGACAGCGCCATCACCTCGGGCAGGTAGGACGAGATCACGACCACCGCCTTGCCGGCGTCGGCGAGGCGGTTGATCTCGGCGTGGATCTCGGTGATCGCGCCGACGTCGACGCCGCGCGTCGGCTCGTCGAAGATGATCACGTCGGGGTCCTGCACCAGCGACTTCGCGATCACGACCTTCTGCTGGTTGCCGCCCGAGAGTTCGATCACCTTCACGTCGCGACTGATCGCACGCACACTCAGCAGTTGGCTCCACTTCTCGCCGACCTCGCGGGCCCGGGCTTTTGAGACGAAGCCGAACGTGCCGCCGAACCTGCCGAGCAAGCCCATGTAGATGTTCTGCGCGATCGACATGGTCTCGAAGAAGCCTTCGAACTTGCGGTCCTCGGTGATGTAGGCGATGCCGTCGCGCACCGCCTGCCGCGCGACGCGGTAGCGCACCGGCCGGCCGCGCAGCAGCACCTCGCCGCCATGGAAGAAGTCGCGCTTGATCAGCCCGGCAACGACCTTGAAGGTCTCGGTGCGGCCGGCGC
>JAYSLR010000106.1:0-3460 GCA_043725365.1 Rhizobacter sp.
GTGGCGCCGGTTGCTGGTCGCGTAGATCAGCACGTTCTCCGAGCTCTCGGAGATCGAGCCGTCGAGGATCGACTTCAGCGCCTTGTAGCCGGGCTCGCCCTCGTCGAAGCTGAGGTCGTCGCAGAACACGATGAAGCGCTCGGGCCGTTCGGCGACCAGGTCGACGATGTCGGGCAGGTCGACCAGATCGGTCTTGTCGACCTCGATCAGGCGCAGGCCCCGGTCGGCGAACTCGTTCAGGCAGGCCTTGATCAGCGAGCTCTTGCCGGTGCCGCGCGCGCCGGTCAGCAGCACGTTGTTCGCGCCGAAACCCTCGACGAACTGGCGCGTGTTGCGCAGCAGCCGCTCCTTCTGGGGCTCGACTTCGACCAGCGCGGCCAGCCGGATCGGCGCGACGTGCCGCACCGGCTCGATCAGCCCCGAGCCGCCGCGCCGGCGGTAGCGGAACGCGATCGACGCGCTCCAGTCGGGCGCGGTCAGCGGGTGCGGCAGCACGCCCTCCAGCCGGGTGAGCAGCGCCTCGGCGCGCGCGATCAGGTGCAGCAAGGGGTCGGACGGCGTGGACATGCGTGAACCGAAGAGCGCCAGCGGGCGCGGAAGAGCGGCAGTTTAGCGGCGGCGCCGGTACACGTTCAGACGCGGCGCGCCGTCGGCAGCAGCTCGAAGACGCGGTCCGGCGCGGCGGCGAAGACGCGCTCGCCCGGCCGCGGCCGGATCGCGTGCATGCCGGTGAACGCGCCGAAGGCCGGCAGCACGCCGACGCGATCCGAGAACCAGAAGCACGGCAGCCGGTGCCAGTCGTGCGCGCGCCCGCCGACGCTGACGCAGGGATGCAGGTGGCCGGCCAGCACGAAGGCGCCCGCCATCGGCCGCGGGTGGTGCGCCAGCGCCAGGCCGCGCAGCATCAGGGGTTCGTCGACCGGCTGGATGTCGAGCACGGCCGGCGGATCGCCGGCGCGCTCGTCGTGGTTGCCGCGCACCAGCGTCAGTTCCAGCGCCGCGTGCCGCTCGCGCCAGCGCCGCACGCTCGTGAGCGTGGCCGGGGCGAGCGAGCGCGCCGAATGCAGGAAGTCGCCGAGGAACACGATGCGCCGTGCCGCGAGCCGGTCGACGAGCCGGCTCAGCAGCGACAGCGTTTCGTCGGTGGTGCCGGCCGGCACCGGCACGCCGAGCTGGCGAAAGCTCGTCGCCTTGCCGAGGTGGGTGTCGGCCACCAGCAAGGTGTCGCACTCGGGCACGAAGACCGCCTTCTCGGGCAACAGCATCAGGGTGTTGGCGCCGATCCGCAGCGTCGCGGTCGCGACCGCGCCGGACACGTCGGCCGCGTCCATCCCGATGTCGCCTTACGGCGCGAGCAGGCGCAGCGCGGCGTCGAGGTGTTCGGTCGGGCTGCGCTTGAAGCCCGAGCGCGCGAAGCGCTGCAGCCGGCCGACCGCGAACGCGGTGAGCACCGAGGCCTGCGCGTTCGCGTCGACGGTGGGCGTGGCGGAGCCGGCGGCGTCGGCCATGCCGCGCAGGCTCTGCCGCAGCTGCGACTCGAAGCGATCGAAGAACTGGTTCATGCGCACCAGCAGGCGCTCGTGCTCGAACACCAGCGCGTCGCCGACCATCACGCGCGCCATGCCGGGGTTCTTCTCGGCGAACTGCAGCAGCACGGTCAAGGTCTTCTGCACCTGCGCGAGCGCGGTGGTCTCGCGCTCGTGGATCTGGTTGACGAGCGTGAAGACGCTGTGCTCGATGAACTCGATCAGCCCTTCGAACATCTGCGCCTTGCTGGCAAAGTGGCGGTACAGCGCGGCCTCGGAGACATCGAGCTTGGCCGCCAGCGCGGCCGTCGTGACACGGTCCGCGCCGGGCTGCTCGAGCATGCTTGCCAGCGTCTGCAGGATCTGCACGCGGCGCTCGCCGGGCTTCGGGCGCTTGCGCACCGGCGCGGCAGCAGCCGGCGCGGGAGCCGTCTCTTCCACGGGCGCCACGCTGTCGATCGGGTCGGGAGGCTCGGCAGCGCTGGGCTCGGAAGGTGTCGACATCACAGCGTAAGCAACTGTTGCAGCGATCTGATTTTGGCACACACGTACCGTGGGCTGGGGCAAGGGTGAACACCAACTTCGCGGCGTCTCGTTCCGTTGTTGGACCCGCCCGCGGCGCCGCCGCGCAGATGCCCGCGGTAGCGCGCGTCGAGGTAACGCTGCATCCACACGGTGCGCATGCCCACGCCGCGCGCGCTCTTCTGGTTGGCCAGCGTGTCCTCGACGAGCACGCAGTCGGTCGTGCGCAGCTTCAGCCGCGCGGCGATGCAGCGGAACATCCGCGCGTCGGGCTTGGGGCGCAGCTGGCCGAACATCGACAGGTCCTCGATGCTGATCACGCCCTCGAACAGGTCGGCCAGCCGCAGCGTGTTCAGCACCCGCATCGTGTACGCGCGCGGCGCGTTCGTCAGCACGAACTTGCGCCCCGGCAGCCGCCGCAGCGCGGCGCGATCGTGCGCGCTGGCGCGCAGCCGTTCCTCGAGGCCGGGGTGGCGGTGGGTCTGATCGAGGAAGTGCGCGGCCTTGACGCCGTGGTGACGCACCAGCCCGAGCAGCGTCGCGCCGTAGCGGTTCCAGTAGTGGTCGCGCAGCCGCGCCGCTTCGGCGGGCTCGAGGCCGAGCTCGCTGACCATGTACTCGCTCATCGCCGCGCTGGTGTGGCCGAAGGCCGCGTGACTCGCGTCGTGCAAGGTGTTGTCCAGGTCGAACAGCCAGAAGGGATGGCGCCTCCGGGCCGACGAGTACGTCGGCCCACCCCCCACGGGGGTGCGGGCCGGCTTGGGAGCGGCCCGGCGCTCGGCCCTTCGCGCTCGGTCGCCTTTCAAGTTCAGTGCGAACGGATCATCGTGCCGTAGGCCTGCTCGGTCAGCACCTCCAGCAGCATCGCGTGCGGCACCCGGCCGTCGATGATGTGCACGGTGTTGACGCCGTTCTTCGCGGCCTGCAGCGCCGAATCGATCTTCGGCAGCATGCCGCCGCTGATCGTGCCGTCGGCGAACAGGTCGTCGATCTCGCGCGCACTCAGGTTGGTCAGCAACTGGCCGTTCTTGTCGAGCACGCCGGGAATGTTCGTCAGCATGATCAGCTTCTCGGCCTTCAGCACCTCGGCCAGCTTGCCGGCGACGACATCGGCGTTGATGTTGTAGTTCTCGTTGTCGGCGCCGAAGCCCAGCGGCGAGATCACCGGGATGAACTGGTCGTCCTGCAGCGCCATCACGACACTCGGGTCGATCGACTCGATTTCGCCGACGTGGCCGACGTCGTGCACCTTCGTCGGGTCCTTCAGGTCGACCATCCTCAGCTTGCGCGCGCGGATCAGCCCGCCGTCTCGGCCCGTCAGCCCCACCGCCTTGCCGCCGGCCACGTTGATCAGGCCGACGATGTCCTGCTGCACCTGGCCGGCCAGCACCCACTCGACGACCTCCATCGTC
>JAYSLR010000107.1:0-8133 GCA_043725365.1 Rhizobacter sp.
CCGGGCTGACTTGACATCAATGTGACCCCCGAGCGTCAGGTCCTTGAAAATTCGACTCACCATCTCGCGCGAGGCGCCAATACGCTCGGCGATGTCTCGTTGTGTCAGCCGCTCCCGCATTTCGCGCCGGCCGTCCTCGGTCGGTTCCGAAAGATCGGTCAGCAAACGCACGACGCGCGCATAGACGTCTTCGAGAGCCAGGCTCTTGACGCTCTCGGTTGCATGCCGAATTCGGCGTATCAGCTTGTGGATCAGGTGCAGCGCGAAGTCGGGATGAGCGGCGATGAAGTCGCGGAGGTTGTCTCCGCTCACCACGGAGCACGCAGTCGGTTCGAGCGTTATGACCGAAGCGCTGCGCACGCGGCCATCAAGCGCCATTTCGCCTACGTACTCGCCGGCGCCGTGAGTCGCAATCACGACGTCCTTGCCGTCAGGACTGCTGGAATAGACCTTGACTCGGCCGCTCAGAAGAATGTAGAGCGAATCGGCCTGATCGCCCTCGTTGATTAGAACCATATGCGCTGGATAGCGCTTTACGCCCCCGCGTCGAGCGATTTCGCGCAGCAAGCTTTCGTCGAGGATATCGGGAGTGATCGGTACGGAGCGCACGACATGATTGTCGCGCAACGGTGTGAATTGTTGGCTTGTCCGGCCCGCCTTCTTCACCTCCCAACCGCCCTGCGGCTCTCTATGCTTTCTGCCATACGAGCTCTTGCTCGCGCCACGCAGAAAGGGGTTCCCGATGCTCGAGACCGCAACTCGCGAGATCCGCGATGACAAAACGCTGCTCGCCGGGAGCTACCTTGCCCGCCCACTCGACGTGCCGACGTGGGCCGACGACAGCGCTTCCTTGGTTACTTGGCATTGCCTGGCCGCAACGCTGGACGAACTCGACTACGGCATCGTCGTGCTCGTCGGCGACGGCCGTTCGGTCCTCGTCAATCGTGCGGCGCAAACCGAGCTTGACGAGTCGCATCCGCTGCATATCTCCGCGGGCGCGCTGCGGGCGCGAGCAAGCGGCGACGCAGCGCGCCTGCATGATGCGGTCGCGCAGGCGTCGATCCGCGGATTGCGCAGGATGCTGGTGCTCGGCCGGCCGACGAGACCGACTACCGTTTCGATCGTTCCGCTCGCCTTACCCAACACTGGCGATCGCGCGGTCCTAGTCGTCATGAGCAAATCCGCCGTGTGCGGGTCGCTATCCTTGCAAGGGTTTGCGCAGGCAACCGGCCTTACGTCGGCCGAAACACAGGTGCTCACGGAGTTGTGCGGCGGTGCCGCACCCGCTGACGCAGCGGTCCAACTCGGTGTCGCCATTTCGACGATCCGTAGTCAAATTGGCAGCATTCGGGCAAAGACCGGCGCCGCGAGTATCTCGGCCTTGATGCGGCAGGTCGCCCTGCTTCCGCCGCTTCGCGGCGTCCTGCGCTTCACGGCGTAAGGATTTTCCGCGCCGCCCCTCGGCAGCGTCGGGTCCACGCAAAGTTGAGAACCGGCAAACGTGCGTCGGCGCAAAAAGGTCCGCCGGCCAGACCCCTGGGCAGCAACGGTCCGGCTATAGAAACGGCAATGGATGCCGGAAGAGTTGCGCATAGGGCCACGGCAAGGTCATTCCAAGCCCGGGCAGGAGCGTGAAAATGGGCAGCGGTGTCGGTGGGCCAGCCGGAACCGTTGGGGGCCTGGCTGCCTCCTTCAACAGCTCGGCCATGGGAGCCGCAAACGGCGAACCGGGCACCGTTGCGGCCGCCTTCAGGGCAGCGAACACGGCACTCTTGGTAGTGATGGCCTGCCACAGGAATACCTTCGCATCCCTCGCATGCTCGCCGAACAAGTTCTCGCAAATGCGGAGCGCGCAAAACCATGAAGAAATGTTGTCGGACGGATAGTGAACCCCGGCGAAAACGCGCCTATCACCAGCGTCGATGAGATATTGCTGAAGAAGCCCGACGGTGCCGGGCAGGGCTTCAAGATCGAATCGAAGGGCGACGTAAGCGGCGCAGGCACCGACGCTCGCCTGCAGACAATGCCCGCTTACAAGTGACGGCGTCACCCCGGACTTTGCCAGGAGATAACCAAACCCCGCATCGCCCAGCAGCACAGCGGTCTGGTACGCCCTGGGCCGCTGGAACTCTCTCTTCATTTGCAGCGTGAAACTCAGCACGCCGAATACCCCTCGACGGATGGGACCCGGCAGCGCATTCAAAAGACCCTCCGTCGCCGCGGTGTCGTAGTTGTGGAACTCGTCCCCGGGCGGCGTGTCGTCTTCGACCAAAAAGAGCTGCTTGTGAGCTACCGAGGACGGGAACCTGGCCGCCAAGGGCTTCATCATGTCGCCGCGAAGCGTTGCCATCAGGGCCAGGTCGGCCAACGTGAGGTCCACGGCCCCTGCGGCAGAAGCGCCCACCCACGTGTTGTTCAGGTACCTGGGCCACAGAAACTTGGCGATCTCGTCCACGAGCGCGTCGCGCCATGCCTCCCAAGTCTTCAGGTCTGGGGGCACGCCGTTCACAAGGAACATGGCCGGTACCGGCTCCTTCCGCATGACCAGTTGGAAGTCGTCGATCATCTGACCATAAGGAGGCAAAGAGACCGCGGCCTTGGCGGCGCCTCTGGTGAGGCGAGTCTTGTGTGCGGTTGTCACGTCGTCCTCCGTTGTGCGAAGTGAACAATTGAATCACCGTTCGATCGCCTGGGCGTCATGTCAATTAGGGATGCCGGCATCCAGCAATGCCTCGACATAGGTGGCGGCATGCGAATGATTTCGGCCCGGGTAGCGGGCGGCATATTCGCTCACGCGAAAGTTTGGAGCGAGCGCCGTCAGCTGCTTGGCCGCCGCCCGCGCCTCCCCCGGACTGCCCCGCAGACTAAGGGCGATCACGAGCAGCCGGTGCGAAGCGAGATGCATTGCATTCTGGCGCAGCGAGGACCGCGCCGATTCAGCCGCATCGGCGTACTTTCCCGCCGCCAATTGAGCCGCGCCCAGGAGCAGATCAAACAGGAAGCGCGTCGGGTCCATCGGCGACAGCGCGATAGCCCGCAGCGCGGAGCTCTCTGCTTCAGATCCCTCGCCGAGGTAGCTCTGCACGCCGGCCAGAGTCATCCAGGCTTGGGCTTCCTGGGGGTCGGACAAGACGGCCGCGAGACACTTCGACCGGGCCTCCTTCAGGTCGTCGCCGAAATGGGCGGTCACCAGGGCGTCGGTAGCCAACGCAAAGGCGTGACAGGGGTCGAGCTCGAGGGCTCGCCGCGCCCAATCCTGCGCGCGTTGCCCCTCCATGCGCGGATCGAGACTCCACCCCTGAAGCAACTTCAAGACATGCCATCTGGCGAGCATGGCCCGCGGGGCGGCGATGCGGGGATGCCTCTGGCTCAGTCCCTCAAGCACGTCGTATGCACGACTGAAGTCTGGTATCGACGTGCGATGAAGCAATGCAATCCCGCCGACGTACAGACTGTAGGCGTCGAGGGTCGGAATGGGTAGAAAACGGGTTCTTGCCATTTCGGATCGGATGACTTCGCGTCCGATGTTGGCGACGATCTCAGGGACAGCGACATCCTGCCCTCGAAAGAACTCTGCCAACGAAACTTCGTGCCTCCCGGACCACAATACCTCGGCGGTTCTCGACGCCGATAGCTCGGTGAAGATGACGACGTTCCCGCCGAGTCTGGCGTATCTGCCTGAAACGATGTACGCGACGCCCAGGTGGAACCGAATTTCCTCCGGGGCGCGGCCTCGAAACGGCGCGCTCGACAGACGCGAAACCACTCGAATGCTGGCGCAGGTGGAAAGCGCGGCGATCACGGCGTCCGCAATGGCGTCGCCGATCGCGGACTTGGAAGCGCCATCGCGTGGCGAAGAGAACGGGACTACGGCGATGGCAGGAAACAAGTCTGCTGCCGCAGCCTCGGCGGTTTCGTCGTAGTGGGCGGTCGTGGGATTTCCGACGCGAAATGCCCGCACGGGGCTGGCAATGTGCTTCAAGAAGCACTCGCCCAAGTCTACGATCTGCGAGTCCAGCCCGTCCGTCAACTGGTCACGCACTTCAGAGGAGACCACGATTTCGCCGGGCCCTGCGACCGAAGCTAGGCGTGCGGCGAGGTTCACGCCGCTGCCGTAGACGTCCAACTCGTCGATAACGACATACGCCGCGTGTGCGCCGATGCGGACGCACATGGATGCTGCACCCGGGCGGCGTACGTTGTGTGCTGCGATCCGAGCCTGCATTTCAAAGGCCGACCCTACCGCAGAGGAAACGGTCGGGAAGTCGAGGAGCAGTCCGTCGCCCAAACTCTTCACCAGGCGGCCCCCGACGCCAGGCAGCACTTGGGATCTCACTTCTTCGACGAACTCGCGCCACTGGCGTATGGCCTCGGCTTCGTTCGCCTCCATCAACCGCACGGACTCGACGACGTCGACGACGACCAAGACGCGTAGCGAGCGCTTGGGCTCGGCATGGGGCGTTTCTGACCTCACCGGGAGCAAATCCCTTTGCTGTCAATTGAGCATAGGATTTTGAGCGCGCGCAACTGTGAGCGCAAGGGCCACCGCTAGCGTTTTCGGCTCCGTCGTCACCCCGTTCCGTCAGCGCGCTACACGGCGCAGCAGTCGTGCAAGCGCGCGACTACCAGTGATTCCTGGCGACGCTATCAGCAATCGTCAAGTCAGAACCGGTGAGTCAGATCGAAGGCCGCTCCGGTATTCCGCTTGCCAGTGGTAAGGCCCCGATTTGCGAACGCCACTCCTTCCCAAGCCGGGAAAAGTGTCCAGTCGTATTCGATGGTCACCACGCTTTCGCCGCTGGCGCCGTGCAGGTAGGACCGATCAAATTTTGCCATCAACTTCCGGTTGCCGGACGGGCCGTATTGCACTTCGGCATGAACAGCGGTCAGCATGCTTCCCAAGCCGGTGGCCTGACTGTTGAAGTGCGTGGCGACTCCGGCCAGCACGGCTGTCCACTGTCCTTCTGCCGCCGCGCCAATGAGTCGGCCTTGCTGCGCGTATCTGGTGGAACCCAAGTCGCCATGGACCGGGATCCCCAACCCCAGTGCTCCGAACAAACGCCACGCCACGTCTCCAGACGCCGCGTCGGACTGCTTCAGGACATTCGTCGCAAATATCTTCAGGTCCTTGAGACCGCGAAGGTGTGCGCCGGCGGAACCCCGTTCTCCGTAGCCGGTTTCCAAGCGGAAATTCCAAGCGCGACTTGCTGTGGTGTGTCCGTATTGGAGCGGCGCCAAGACTTCGTGGGCTCCTGACTCAGCGTGCGTGTAGCCGAGGCCGACGGTGATCTCCTGCACCGGCCGCGCTGCTTCGAGGAAGGTGGCTTTGAATGCGGTGCCCGGCGTCGGCTCGGCTTCGCTATAGGGCTCGGCCAGGGGCCGGATCGATCTGGTGATGCTTTGGGAGAAGTCCTGCGCCGACGACACCCCTGGCAGCGCAATCCCCGAGACCAGAAATCCCGTCGAAACACTCGTCAGCATATACGTGCGAATGAGCTTGGACATTTCGACCTTCCATTTTGTCGCTGTGTGACGTTCGCGACATCGGGCCGTCATCTTCCGGCTCTTCGAACCGATCGCCATCCTCAATCCGAGGGGCACGCGGCGAAACGACCGAAATGTCTCACTCGCGATTGGGATAAATCGCAGAGCGCAGCGGTCCCTTCATCAAGGCGGCGGATTCGGTAGTCGTCTTGCGAATCTACCCTGCTCCTCGCCCCATCAATCGACCCGCGAGGAGTCCTCCGAATGAAACCAATCCGGTACCACATCTGCGCCATCTCAACGCTAGCATCTATTGGCGCCGCCTTGCTCGCCGCCTGCGGCGGGGGCGGCAATTCCGCAGCCCCGCCTCTCGCCCCCGCAACCGTCGAAGTCCGCACCCGCGTCATCGACGGCCCCCTCGGCAACGCGCTCGTCTGCCTCGACAAGAACGGCAACGGCGCGTGCGACGCCGAAGAGCCTTCGGCGCGCACGGCAGCGGACGGCACGGTGACCTTGAAGATCGACCTGGCTGACGTCGGACAATTCACCTTGCTCGCCTTGGCCGACACCACAACGGTCGACGGCGCATCGGGCGCCGTGACGGTGCCGTTTTCGCTGCGCACACCGGCCGATCAAAGCACCGTGATCAGCCCGCTCACCACGATCGTTGCGGGGCAAATGGACGTGAGCGGGCTCAGCTCTGCGCAGGCCGCCGCCACGCTGCAGGATGCCGCCGGCATCGCCGTGTCGATGTTTGCCGACTACAGCACCGGGACGGACGACGCCGCAAAGTCTGCCGCCGCGCTGGCGCGCTTTCTCGTCATCGCAAAGCAAACGGCGGCGACCGCGCTTCAAGCCGCGGCGGGAACCATGGACAGCGCCGGAAAGCCCATCACCAGCGCCGACATCGACCGCGCCGTCGAACACCGCCTGATCGACCTAATGCCGCAAATCGTCGCTGGCGGCGGCACCGATCCGACCTCGCAGCCAGCGGCGATCCAGGTCGCGGCGGCCGCACTGGTCGCGTCCAGTCTGCAACTCTCGGCGAGCAACGTCGGTGTCGTCATCGGCACCACGAAGCGGATCGACACGTCGACCCCGCCGACGACGCCGACGGCTGGAGCCAGCATGGAGTGGCTGAACTATGTCGATGCGAACAACTGGTACTTCCGCGTGTTCGAGAGCACGGCGGCGCAGAACACGCCCGACGCAAACGGCAAAACCCATTTCACCGACAAGCGCAAGCGCGATGTCGCCGGCATTGTGGAGTCCTGGGGCGATCCGGGCTACTTGAACACGAACGCCTACTTCGACGGCGCGCAGTGGTTCCTTTGCCCTTCCGACTTCGCCAGCGCCTCGACGCCTCGCGACTCGGCCGGCAACGGCGAGTCGTTCTATTGCGCCGCCTTCGACAACAAGTCGCAGCGCAGCGTGCGCGACATCGCTGGCCTGAAGATGGTCGACATCGTGACCGAAATCCGCGCCTATCCGCTGTCGAGCACTGCGGGACTCTTTCCGAACTGGGGACCCGACCCGGCTTCGGGCGCTCTCGGCTCCGCGGCGTTCCCTCCGGGTAGCAAGCTCTTCTATCAGACGACGACGCCGCTCTCGAATCCAGAGGCCTATGACACCGCGGCGATCCCGGCCAGGATCTTCAGCGTGGCCATCGCCGCCGGCGGCACACCCGTATACGACGCAAACGGGGTGACGACGACGGCTTGCGGCACGGTGACCGGCGCCAACAGCTCCAGCCTGCAGAACGATGCGCAGACACTCGAGGAGCTGGTCGCTTCCAACCCCGGCGCTCCCTGCCTGTTTGGAACCAACGCCAACACCGGCCCGCGCAACGACTGGTACGGTCAGAGTACGGCCAATCTCGGCGATCTCCCCGGCACGCCCTCGGCCAACGGCTTCTATCGCGTCACGAGCGGCGCTTTGCGCATGGGGTTTGGCAGCGGCAATACGGTCACCTACTTCGACTGCGCACGCCGCGCTTCGGACGGTTCGGTTCGCAACTGCGTTTCGATCGGTACCGGCGCGTACTCGATCGCCACCGTAGCCGACGCGCGCGTCCTGCGATTGACCAACGCGCCTGCCGCTGCCGCGCCGCTCGCCTACAACCGCATCTTCGTCGAGCGTGGCAGCAAGGTGTACTACGGATTCCGCAGCAAGCTCACGGTGAACCATTCGGTGCGTCCGAATGCGGAGGCAACAGACGCACTGCTTTCGCAACTCGGCCTGAGTCGCTGACGCGTCGGGCGGACCAGCCTGCGCGGGCGGTCGGTCCGCGTCACTCACTCGTAACGCCCAACAAGGAGATCCCGCGTGCGATCACTGCTCATTTCACTGCTGATGCCGATGGCTTCGCTGGCCCAAGCGGCCATACCGATCGAGTTCCCAACCGACGCGCTGTCGGCCGGTGCCGACTCCTTGCGCGCCCGAATCGCCGGCAAGGTCTTTCGGATCAAGCCCGCCGACGGCACGTCCTGGCGCATCGAATACAAAGCCAACGGCTACGTCTTCATCGATACCAGCAACGGCTTTCGCGACACGGGAACCTGGCATGTCGAAGAGGGCAAGCTGTGCGCCGACTGGCATCGGGCCAACGGGGGCTGCAGCGAGGCTCGTATCAAGGCGAGGTCATCTACC
>JAYSLR010000108.1:0-1743 GCA_043725365.1 Rhizobacter sp.
TCGGCTACCACCCGTCGCTGCTGCCGCGTCACCGCGGCATCGCCGCGGTCGAGTGGACCATCCTCGAGGGCGACGCGATCGCCGGTGGGTCGGTCTACCACCTGGCCGACGGTTGGGACGCCGGTGCCATCGCCGCGCAGGACTGGTGCTTCGTCGCCAAGGGCGAGTCGGCGCGCGAGCTGTGGGAGCGCGCGCTGGCGCCGATGGGCCTGCGGCTGCTCGCGCAGGTGGTGCGCCAGGCGGCGCGCGACGGCCGCCTTCGGGCCGAACCGCAGGACCCGCGCTTCGCGACGCGCGCGCCGATGACGCGCAAGCCGGTGCTGCACAGCGAATCCCGGCCGCCGACGCATGCCTCGCTGGTGGTCACGGTGATGGGGCCGGACCGCCCGGGCATCGTGCGGCTGCTGTCCGACCGGGCGCAGCGCTTCGGCGCCAACTGGGCCGACAGCCGCATGGCGCGGCTGGCCGGGGAATTCGCCGGCATGGTGCACTTCGAGGTGCCGCGCGACAACGCCGAGGCGCTGTCCGCCGCGTTGCGCGGCCTGGAGTCGTCGGGCCTGCGCGTGGCCATCGCGCAGAGCGAGCCCGGCGTGCAGCCCGGCGGTGCGCGCGCCGTGTCGCTGGAGCTGGTCGGCGACGACAAGCCCGGCATCGTCGCGAACCTGACGCGCATCCTGGCCGAGCGGCACATCAGCATCGAGCACCTGCACACCGAGCTGGCCGGCAGTGGCCCCGGCTCGCAGCACCGTTTCAAGGTGACGGCGCAGCTGCGCGTGCCGGCGCAGATCTCCAGCGACACGCTGCGCGCCGACCTGGCGGTGCTGGCGGGCGACATGCTGCTGGACATTGCGCTGGACGACGCGTCCGGGCACGTCGCCGGCGCTGCGGCCTGAGCGAAGCGGCTCGCACCACGCCCGCTTCGTTCCTGCGCCGATTGCCGCGGGGTCACGCCACCCGAGGCATCACCTTGGCGGCGTCGAGATCCACCAGACGGGCACCGCATCGCGGACAGACCCTGACCTTGGCCGTCGTCAGCGGCGACCGGCAGTTTCCGCAGCGCCAAGGCTTCGACTTCGCGCGCCCGACCAGGTAGCAGGAAACGAACACCCCGGCACCGAGCACCGCACCGCGAAGGTCGTACTCCCACCAGAGGGCAGGCCAGGCCACCAGCCCGGCCACCTGGAGCATGAAGCCCAGGCCGCGGAACTGCCTGACGGGTTCGCGCGGCGCGGTGATCTCGGGAACCGGCGACCTGAGCCTGCGCCACCGCAGCAGGCCGCTGATCGACGCCACCGTCGCGTGGTGGCGGCCACGCGCCAGCATGCGCCCCCACGCCCGCTTCGAGTTCGACTTCGGCGCCAGCGCAGGCGGGCTGGGCAGTTTCGGCAACGGCCTGCCCAGGGCGTCACGGTTCTCCGCGCTCGCCTCGGTGGATTTCTCGAATGCCCGGTGCCGGTCCTGCCTCACGCCTGCTTGTCCCCTGCCGCAAGTGGTCGATGCCGCGAACGAGACCCATTGTCCTGTGCCGGGGCTGGATCGGTTCGAGCCTGCTCAAGGTCATCGGATCGGAGCCTTGCATCATGCACCGACGACAATCGTGCCACGCGCCGCCGGCTCGCTACCGTGGGTAGAGAGCCGGGCGGTGACGGCCCGGCACCCGCCAACCGATCATCCGACCATGCACCCGTGCTCCCACCGCGTCGTGGAATCTCGCGCCGCGCCCCGCTGCGGCGCGCGCCGGCG
>JAYSLR010000109.1:0-2045 GCA_043725365.1 Rhizobacter sp.
GTGCGCCGGGGCCGCGCGCGACCCGATAATTGCGCTGCACCAGGGTCAGGCCCTGGCCCAACAGGTGCGCCAGCGCGCGCGCCTCGCCCGCGTCGCCGCGCTCTTTCGTTGTCCCCTTCGTTGTCGTCGAACCCCTTGTGACCACACCCATCGCCTCGTTGATGCTGCAAGCCGCCGCCGGCGCGGCCGGCGCGCAGCATTACCCGACCGGCGCACTGTACGTGGTGGCCACGCCGATCGGCAACCTCGCGGACATCACGCTGCGCGCGATCCACGTGCTGGCGCTCGTCGACGCGGTGGCCTGCGAGGACACGCGCCACAGCGCGCCGCTGCTGCGCCAGCTCGGCATCGAGGGCAAGGCGCTGATCGCGCTGCACCAGCACAACGAGCGCGAGGCGGCCGCCGGCGTGCTGCTGCGGCTGGCGCGCGGCGAGCGCGTCGCCTATGTCAGCGACGCCGGCACGCCGGCGATCAGCGACCCCGGCGCAGCACTGGTGGCCGCGGTGCAGGCCGCGGGCCATCGGGCGCTGCCGATCCCGGGTGCCAGCAGCGCGGCGGCGGCGCTGAGCGTGGCGGGCGACGCCGGCGGCGGCCCGTTCACCTTCCTCGGCTTCCTGCCGGCGCGCAGCGGCGAGCGTGCACTGGCGCTGAAGCGGCTGGCGGCCAGCCCGCAGACGCAGCTGCTGTTCGAGGCGCCGCACCGCATCGAAGCGCTGGCCACGGCACTGGCCGAGGCCTGCGGCACGCGCCAGCTCACGGTGTGCCGAGAACTGACGAAGCAGTTCGAGACCGTGCACAGCCTGCCGGCGAACGAATTGCCGGTCTGGCTTGCCGGCGACGCGAACCGCAGCCGCGGCGAATTCGTGCTGGTGCTGCATGCGCTCGCCGCCGCTGACGACGACGACACCGCCGCGCCGGCCCATGACGCGACGCTGCGCACCCTGCTCGCGGCGCTGCCGCTGAAGCAGGCCGTCGCGCTCGCGGCCGAGCTGACCGGCGCGCCGCGCAACGCGCTGTACGAACGTGCGCTGGCGCTGAAGGCCGGCGACGACGCATAGCGTCCGGCAGGGGCAAGCCGGCGAATCCGGGCCGCCCGAGGGAGCGACTCCTACAATGGCCGTTCAGCTTCCGAGGATGCCGCCGATGATCTCCCGTGAACCCACGATCGAGCGCCTGGCCATCGCCCGCGCGTTGTTGCTCGAGCCCTTCGGCCTGACCGACGCGAGCCTGTCGAAGGCGCTCGCGACGATCGCGACGCACCGCATCGACGATGCCGACCTGTACTTCCAGTACACGCGCAGCGAAGGCTGGAGTCTGGAAGAGGGCATCGTCAAGAGCGGCAGCTTCGGCATCGACCAGGGCGTCGGCGTGCGCGCGGTGGCGGGCGAGAAGACCGCGTTCGCCTACTCCGACGACATCTCCGAGGCGGCACTGCTCGACGCCGCGGTGACGGTACGCACGATCGCCGCCGCCGGGCAGAGCCGCAAGGTCAGGGTCGGCACGAAGCAGAAGGTCGGCAGCAGCCGTGTGCTGTACGCGCCGATGGACCCGATCGCCACGCTCGACAGCACGCAGAAGGTCGCGCTGCTCGAGAAGGTCGAAAAACTCGCGCGCTCCAAAGACCCGCGCATCGTGCAGGTGATGGCTGGCCTGGCGGGTGAATACGACGTGGTGCTCGTGGCCCGCGCCGATGGCACGCTGGCGGCCGATGTGCGGCCGCTGGTGCGCCTCTCGGTGACGGTGATCGCCGAGCAAACCATCAACGGCGAAGTGCGCCGCGAGGTCGGCTCGGGTGGCGGCGGTGGGCGCTTCGGCTTCGGCTACTTCCACGACGACGTGATCGAAAGCTATGTGCAGGATGCGGTTCGCGCCGCGCTGACCAACCTCGAATCGCGGCCCGCCAAGGCCGGCGAGATGAGCGTCGTGCTCGGGCCGGGCTGGCCCGGCGTGCTGCTGCACGAAGCCATCGGCCACGGGCTGGAAGGCGACTTCAACCGCAAGGGTTCGAGCGCCTTCAGCGGCCGCATCGGCCAGCGCGTGGCGGC
>JAYSLR010000110.1:0-2378 GCA_043725365.1 Rhizobacter sp.
GCGGCTGATCGAGAAGAAGCTGAAGGATTTCGGCGTCGAGGTGCGCGTGGTCGCGGCCTCGCCGGGCCCGGTGATCACGCGCTACGAGATCGAGCCGGCCACTGGCGTGAAGGGCTCCCAGGTGCTGAACCTGTCGAAGGACCTGGCGCGTTCGCTGAGCCTGATCAGCATCCGCGTCGTCGAGACGATTCCCGGCAAGACGACGATGGCGCTCGAATTGCCGAACCCGAAGCGCCAGACGATCCGCCTGTCCGAGATCCTCGGCTCGACCGTCTACAACGACGCGAGTTCGCAGCTGACGATGGGCCTGGGCAAGGACATCGTCGGCAACCCGGTCGTGGCCGACCTCGCGAAGATGCCGCACATCCTGGTCGCCGGCACGACCGGCGCCGGCAAGTCGGTGGGCATCAACGCGATGATCCTGTCGCTGCTCTACAAGGCCGAGGCAAGAGACGTTCGGCTGATCCTGATCGATCCGAAGATGCTCGAGATGAGCGTCTACGAAGGCATCCCGCACCTGCTGTGCCCGGTCGTCACCGACATGAAGCTGGCCGCCAATGCGCTCAACTGGGGCGTCGGCGAGATGGAGCGGCGCTACAAGCTGATGAGCAAGATGGGGGTGCGCAACCTCGGGGGCTACAACAAGAAGATCGGTGAAGCGGCCGAGCGCGGCGAGCTGATCCCGAACCCGTTCAGCCTCACGCCCGAGCAGCCCGAGCCGCTCGAGCGCCTGCCCAACATCGTGATCGTGATCGACGAGCTCGCCGACCTGATGATGGTCATCGGCAAGAAGATCGAGGAGCTGATCGCGCGCCTGGCGCAGAAGGCGCGCGCCTGCGGCATCCACCTGATCCTGGCGACGCAGCGGCCGAGCGTCGACGTGATCACCGGCCTGATCAAGGCCAACATCCCGACGCGGCTGAGCTTCCAGGTCAGCAGCAAGATCGACTCGCGCACCATCCTCGACCAGATGGGCGCCGAGGCGCTGCTCGGCATGGGCGACATGCTGTACATGCCGTCGGGCACCGGCTTCCCGGTCCGCGTGCACGGCGCCTTCGTCAGCGACGACGAGGTGCACCGCGTCGTCGAGTACCTGAAGAGCCAGGGTGCGCCGAACTACATCGAAGGCATCCTCGAGGGCGGCGTGCTCGACGACGGCCCGGACGCACTGACCGGCGAGGGCGGGGTGATGGGTGGCGGCGAAAGCGACGCGATGTACGACCAGGCCGTCGCGATCGTGCTGCAGCACAAGCGCGCGTCGATCTCGCTGGTGCAGCGGCATCTGCGCATCGGCTACAACCGCGCCGCGCGGTTGCTGGAACAAATGGAGAAATCCGGGCTCGTATCCAGCATGTCCACCAACGGCAACCGCGACATCATCGTCCCGAACCGCGCCGAATGAAAAGTTTCATTGCTGCACTGTCGCTGGGCCTCGCCGCGATTGCCGCACACGCCGATTCGGTCGATACGCTGCGCGGCTTCATCCGCGACGTGAAGACCGGCCGCGCGCAGTTCACGCAGACCGTCACCTCGCCCGACGGCGCGAAGAAGAAGACGTCCAGCGGCAGCTTCGAATTCGCGCGGCCGAACCGCTTCCGCTTCGTCTATGCCAAGCCCTTCGAACAGGTCATCGTCGCCGACGGCCAGAAGGTCTGGATCTACGACGCCGACCTGAACCAGGCGAGTTCGCGCAAGTTCTCGTCGGCGCTCGGCGCGACGCCGGCCGCGCTGCTCGCCGGCGGCTCGCTCGACCAGGACTTCGCGCTCTCCTCGCTGCCGCCGAAGGATGGCCTGGACTGGGTGCTGGCCACGCCGAAGGCGAAGGACGGCGCGTTCAAGTCGGTGCGCGTGGGCTTTCGCGGCAAGGACCTCGCCGCGGTCGAGATCGTCGACGCCTTCGACCAGCGCTCGCTGCTGCAGTTCAGCCAGTTCGCCCCGGGCGTCGCGATCGCCGCCGACACCTTCCAGTTCAAGCCACCCGTCGGCGCCGATGTGATCGAGCAGTGAGCTCCGAACCGCAGCTCTTCGACCAGGCGCCCGACGCGCCCCTCGCCGAGCGGCTGCGCCCGAAGACGCTCGACGAGGTGATCGGCCAGGCGCACCTGCTCGGCCCCGGCAAGCCGCTGCGCGTCGCGTTCGAATCGGGCAAGCTGCACTCGATGATCCTGTGGGGCCCGCCCGGTGTCGGCAAGACGACGCTGGCGCGCCTGATGGCGCAGGGTTTCGACGCGCTGTTCATCGCGATCTCGGCGGTGCTCGGTGGCGTCAAGGACATCCGCGACGCGGTCGAGCGCGCCCAGATCGCACGTCATGGCGGCAGCCGCACGGTCGTCTTCGTCGACGAGGTCCATCGTTTCAACAAGGCGCAGCAGGACGCG
>JAYSLR010000111.1:0-2143 GCA_043725365.1 Rhizobacter sp.
CTTCAGCACCGCCGCGATCTCCTTCAGGTTCATGTCGTGCTCGTAGTACATGCTCATCACGTACTGCTCGCGCTCGGGCAGCACCTTGATCGCCTCGACAAGCGCCTCGCGCATGCGGTGGTCCTGCAGCTGCGCGAGCGGGTTGCTCTCCTCGTCGCCGACGTGGCGGTCGAGAAAGTCGTTGTCGCCTTCGTCGCCCGACATGTCCTCGAGGTAGACGAGCTGGGTGCCGCGCACCTTGCCGAGCAGCTCCTGGTATTCGGTCAGGCTCACACCCATCTCGCGCGCGATCTCGCTCTCGACCGGGGCGCGGCCGAGCTTCTGCTCGAGCTTGTGGACCGCCGATTCGATCGTGCGCTGCTGCTTGCGCGTGCCGCGCGAGAGGTAGTCGTTGCCGCGCAGCTCGTCGAGCATCGCGCCGCGGATGCGCTGCGTCGCGAAGGTCTCGAACTGCACGCCCTGCGCGGCGTCGAAACGCGTCATCGCGTCGGCCAGGCCGATCATGCCGACCTGGATCAGGTCGTCGATCTCGACGTTGGCCGGCAGCTTCGCGATCATCTGGTGCGCGAGGCGCCGCACCAGCGAGCTGTACTGCTTCAGCGTCGTGTTCAGGTCCAGCTGGCCTTTGGCGGTGTACATGGAGTGCTCCGGGGAATTCAGTTGTGGGCCCATGCCGGGGTCGCGCCAGCGCGCGTCGTGGTGTGCGGTGAAGGGGCCATCTGCATGTCGCCGCCGTGGGCCGAGCGCAGCTGCTCGCGCACCAGGCGGCGCAATTCGGGGGACGGTGCCTCGCTCGCGTCGCAGGCCGGGTCGATCCGGACCCAGTCGCGCAGCACCGCACCGAGGAAGTCGTCGGCGCAGGTCGCGATCTGCATCGCGATGCGCTCCGAGCGCGGCGAGTGCTTCGCGGCGCCGAGCAGCAGGTCGTGCACGACCAGGCCGGCGCGCTGCGTCAGCAGCTTCATCGCGGCGTAGGCATGGGTCACGCTGGCCGGCCGGTCGTCGGCGAGCAGCAGCGGCCGCACCCGGTCGGCGCCGGCACTGCGCGCGAACAGGCGGCACAGGTCCGAGGCGCTCGCATGGACCAGCAGCACGTCGCACTGCGGTGCGGCCTCGAGCAGCGCCTGCAGCAGGCCGGCGGTGGAGCCGGTCGAGTCGACGAAGCGCAGCGGCAGGCCGCGCGCCGCGAGGTACGAGACCTGCGGCGACAGGGCCTCGATGCACTCGGCCAGGTCGAGCAGCGCCATCTCGGCGTGCGCGCCCGCGCGCTCGCCGGCATCGACCACCAGCGTGTGCTTGCCGTGTTCGGCGAAGGCGGTGCACAGGCGTTCGAGCATCACGCCGCCGAACGCGACGTTGGGGTTCGAGACCACCGGCAGCACGCACACGCGCGAGTGGGCGAACAGGCGGCGCAGGCCATCGGCCTGGTCGAGCGGCATGGGTCGGGACATGGGCAGGTCGTCGTCGGGAAAGCGGTTCATCGGATCAGGCGTGCAGCGCGCCGCGGGCCGGGCCACGGGCCGCGCCGATCGGCGCGGTGAAGATCAGGCTCACGTCGCTCGCGTCCAGCTTGTAGGCGCCGCTGCCGCCACCGCGCAGCGCGCGGTGCACGAGCGCGTTGGCCGACAGGCGGTGCCAGTCTTCCGGCACGCGCTGGCCGTTGGCCACGCCGATGACCTTGAGCTTCATGCGGATCAGCGCGTCCAGCGCGGGACCGAGCTTGACGGCCTCGTCCATCTTCGACAGCACGATGCCGGCGCAGCCCGCGGCCTGGTACGAGATCAGCACGTCCTCGATGGTCTCGCCCTGCGACGCGGCGTTGATCACGAGCAGCTTGCGGATCGCGCGGTGGCTCAGCATGTCGAGCAGCTCGCGGGTGCGGGCGTCGCGCTGCGCCATGCCGGCGGTGTCGATCAGCACCATCTTCTTGCCGGCGAGCAGCTCCAGCAGGTCCTCGAGCGAGGCGCGGTCGTGCGCGGTGTGCACCGGCACGCCGAGGATGCGGCCATAAGCGCGCAGCTGCTCGTGGGCGCCGATGCGGTAGGCGTCGAGCGTGATCAGGCCGAGGTTCGCGGCGCCGTACTTGGCGGCGAACGCGGCCGCGATCTTCGCGGTCGTCGTGGTCTTGCCGACGCCGGTCGCG
>JAYSLR010000112.1:0-2938 GCA_043725365.1 Rhizobacter sp.
CGTCTGCATGCCCAGCGGCTGGCCGGCGCGCTGGAAGCCGCGCACCATTTCCTGGCCGTAGGCGTAGTCGGCGGTCAGGTAGACGACCTTCTTGCCGAACTTCGGGAACGCGTAGCGCGCCACCGCGCCGGCCGTCAGGTGCGGGTTCAGCGCCTCGTGGAAGGTGTACAGGCTCCAGTCCTTCGCCTCGTTGATCGCGTCGCTCTGGCTGATCGAGTTGAACAGCACCTTGCGGTCACGACACACCGCGTTGATCGACAGCTGCGTCGCCGCCGACAGCGAGCCGACGACGAAATCGACCTTGTCCTTCTCGATCAGCTCGAGCGTGCGCGTCGCCGCCTCGCCGGGGTTGAGCTTGTCGTCGCGCACCAGCAGCTCGACCAGGCGGCCCTTGTAGCCGCCGGCGGCGTTGAACTCCTTGACCGCGAGCTCGGCGGCGCGCACCTGGTCCTGCGCCTCGGCCGAGAACGCGCCGGTCAGCGGCGTCGGGAAGCCGATCCTGATCGGCCCGCTGCTCTGCGCGCGGACGGTGTTGAACAGCATCGGGCTCGCGGCGGCGGCGGCGCCGACGGTCAGCAGGCGGCGGCGGTTCAGGGAAGTGCGTGCGGTCATGGTCTTGTCTCCTGTCGTTGTGTGGGGGTCTTCGTCTCGGGGTCAGGCGGCGGCGAGGTCGATCGCGGTCTCGTTCAGCACGCCGAGCGTGTCGCGCTCGACCAGGCCCGGCGTCGCGGTGGCCTGCATGTAGGCGCCCAGGCGCCGCGCGCGCTCGACGACGGCGCGGCCCGGCGCGAGGCGCTCGGCCTCGTAGGCCTGCAGCGCGGCGGCCACCGTGTCGGTCGATGCGAGCGCGCGCGCCAGCCCGAGCGCGTCGTCGCCGGCCTTGGTCACGCCCATGCCGACGTGCGGCCGCGCGACGAACGCGGCGTCGCCCATCAGCGCGACGCGGTCGAAGGCGATGCGCTCGGACATCAGGTCGAAGATGGGCTGCAGGAACGGCTGCGCGGTCTTCTCGATCACCTCGGCCCACTGCGGCGCGAGGCGCGCGCGCGCGGTCTCGCGCACGCGGGCGATCTCGCGCCACGACACCTTGTTCGGCGCGATGCCGCCCGGGTGGTGCGTGCCGTCGGCGTCGGTCATCAGCGCGCGCAGTTCGTCGGGCTCGGCGGCGGGCCGGTACCAGACGAAGTTGTAGCGCCGCTGGCCGGGCTGCGTCGCGTTGCCGGCGCCGGCCACCGGGTAGCCGATGATCTGCTCGCCGTCGGGCAGGCCGAAGCCGAAGTGGTCGAACAGCGTCTCGCGCGTGCGGCGCGACAGCAGCGCTTCGTCGCAGACGCCGCGCCACGCGACGTAGCCGGCGTACTGCGGCTGCACCTGCGGCGCGAGCCGGCCGCGCACCACCGAGCGGATGCCGTCGGACGCGACCAGCAGCTCGGCGTCGAACGACGCGCCGTCGCGGCAGCGCAGCTGCACGCCGTCGGCGCGCGCCGTCAGCTCGACGGCCTCGTGACCGGCGCGGTGGCGCTCGGCCGGCAGCGCGTCGCGCAGCAGCGCGTACAGGCGGCTCCACGACGTCAGCACCTGCGGATAGGTCGTGCGCGCGACCGTCGCGCCGCGGGCGTCGAGCGCGACGCGCTCGCGCACCGGCACGCCCAGCGTCTCGTCGACGACGGCGCCGGCCGCGCGCAGCGCCTCGAGCAGCCCGCGGTGCGTAACGATGCCGGCGCCGCGCCCGTCGAGCGAGGCCTCGGCCTTCTCGAGCAGCGTCACGTCGTGGCCGGCGCGCAGCAGCACGTTGGCGGCGAACAGCCCGCCGAGCGAGCCGCCGACGACGAGGATGCGGCGTGAGGTCATCAGGCCTCGGCGGCGGGGTAGTTCAGCTCGATCACCACGCCGTTCGGGTCGTCGAGGAAGACCTGGTGCAGGCCCAGGCCGGGCACGGTGCGCTCGCGCGCGGCGATGCCCAGCCCCTGCAGCTTGCTGCGCATCGCGGCCAGGCCGGTCGCGAAGAACGCGATGTGGTCGAGCACGCCGGTGCCCTTCAGCGCGGCCGCGTCGCGGTCGCCGAGGTAGCCCTGCAGGCCGGACGGGTCGGCACGGTCGATGCCGATGATGTGGACCACCGCGTTCGCCCAGACCGAGGTGTCGCCCTCGTAGAGCCACAGGCCGGGGAACGGGAACTCGGGTCGCGGGCCGACGGCCAGGCCGAGCACCCCGGTGTAGAACTGCCGGCAGGCCTCGAGGTCGGGCGTGCGGATCGAGTAGTGGTTCAGCGTCAGGGCCATGGTTCGAACTCCTGGGTCAGCGCTTGAGGGCCGCGGGCACGACGCGCGCGGCCTGCGCGAGGTAGGCCTGCACCATGTCGCGGATGAAGACCTCGGTGACGAGCGCGTCGCCGTGGCCGCGGAAATGCTGGCCGTAGACCAGCGGCAGGATGCCGAGCTGGTAGATCAGCCCGCCGTGGAAGCCGCGCAGCAGCGCCTCCTCGCGCACCGACGGCGCGGCGCGCGAACGGCTGCCGCAGGCACGGCGCGATTCACGGATCAGGCGCGGGAACAGGCGCTCGCGCAGCAGCCCGAAGTAGCGCGCCGGGATCAGCCCGTCGGCCAGGCCCGAGTGCACCAGCGTGCGCAGCCACTCGGGCGTCAGGATCGCCTGCAGGTAGGCGCCGTAGAAGCGGCACAGCTTGTCCTCGGCGGCCTGCGGACCGTCGAGCAGCTGCTCCCAGGCCGGGTCCCAGCGGCCGGCGATCAGCTGCTCGTAGACGCGCTCGATCAGCCGCCCCTTGGTCGGGAAGTAGTGGTACAGCAGCGCGTGCGTGATGCCGAGCTCGTCGGCGAGCTCGCGCGTCTGCGCCTCCAGGCCGCGGCGCGCGAAGAAGTCGGCCGCGCCGGCCAGGATCATCTGTTCGCGGTCGGCGGCGCTGAGGCGGCCGAGGCCG
>JAYSLR010000113.1:0-6265 GCA_043725365.1 Rhizobacter sp.
GTTCGTCGCAAGCGCGGCGCATGCGACGTTTCAAGCAGGAGGATCAGCGATGTCCAGTCACCCAACCTCAGCCAAGAGTGTCGTTCCCGCCCACGGCGATGCCATTCGTATCGTGCCGTTGTACGAGAGCGGCGGAACGCCTACCGTCGGAGCGGCCAAAGCGGCTCCGCCGGTCGCTCCGCATTTGACCTATCGCAACGGCCCCATGCTGACAGCCGTCGAAGTCTTCACGATCTTCTGGGGTGCGGCGTGGCAGCAGGGTACGAACGCGGCACTGGTCACTCACGTCAACCAGTTCTTCGATTTCATCCTGACGAGCCCGCTGATCGACCAACTTGCCGAGTACAGCGTTCCGGGCAAGAGCATCGGGCACGGCCGCCATGCGGGTACCTTGACGCTCACTTCCCCGACACCTAGACACACGGTCACCGACAGCGCGATCCAGCACATGCTGCAGCATGAGATCTCCATCAACTCGGCGCTGCCGCAGCCAACGCCCAATACCCTCTATTTCGTCTATCTGCCGCCGGGCGTCAGAGTCGTTCAGGGTGGGTCCGCCTCCTGTCAGGCGTTTTGCGGCTATCACAGCGACATCTCGGGCCAGATCTTCTACGCAGCGATGCCCTACCCAGGCTGCTCGGGATGCACCGGGGGGCTGAGCCCCGCGGAGGCACTGACCTCGACCAGTTCACACGAGCTTTGCGAGGCCATCACCGACCCTATTCCCGGCCAAGCCTGGTATGACGATCACAACGGCGAGATCGGAGATATCTGCGCGTGGAAGACCAAGAAGGTCGGCGCTTTCACCGTTCAGCTCGAGTGGTCGAACCAGGCAAACAAGTGCATCTAACTGACGAGCGGCCGGTTGAGCTCGCCGCCGCCGACATCCGGGGCCAGGTGCCCGGGGAGCGACGACAACAACGCCAGGCACGGGCCGGACCGCTGCTCACGGAGTTGCACGCGTGGTTGAGCGCAATGGTCGGCCGCGTCTCGGCGAAGTCCGAGCTCGCCGCGGCAATTGGCTAAGCCTGACGCGCTGGCAGGCGTTGACGCGCTACCTGGACGACGGCCGCATCGAGATCGACGACAACGCCGGCGAGCGGGCGCTGCGCGGCGTCAGCCTCGGGCGCAAGAACTACCTTTTCATGGGGTCAGACGCCGGAGGAGAGCGCGCCGCGGCGATCTACAGTCTGGTGGAGACGGCCAAGCTCAACGGGCTCGATCCGGAGGGATACCTGCGCGAGGTGCTGGGCCGCATCGCTGATCATCCGATCAACCGCATCGACGAGCTGCTGCCGTGGAACATCGGCCGACAGGGCGATGCCCAACGACGAGCCGCCTGAGCATGGCCACCAAGGTTCAACGTATCAAAGCACCCATCGGGGTCGTGCAGCTTCACATCGAACTGCGAGATACCAAGCCCAAGATCTGGCGTCGAGTGCTGGTGCCCGAGACGATCACCCTGGCCAGGTCGCACGGCGTGATCCAGGCCGCCTTCCAGTGGGGCGGCGGTCACATGCACGAGTTCGAGGCCGCAGGCGAGCGCTACGGCACGTCTGACCCGGACTGCGACCCGCCAGGGTCAGTTCGCAGCGAGCGCATCAAGCTGATGAGCGCGCTCGGTGGTGGCAGCACGATCAACATGAAGCTGCCGGTGTGCGTGGACGGCGCCAACGCTGCACATCCTGACGATTGCGGCGGCGTGCCGGGCTATGAGGAGTTCGTCGAGGCCATGGCCGATCCGAACCATCCGGAACATGCCGACATGAAGGCCTGGATCGGCCGCGATTGGGACCCCGCCGCCTTCGACATCGAACACGTCAACAGCTGGCTCGCTGAGATCAAGCTCTGATCGTCAAGAGGGCCTCGGGGCCACGCTTACCGCTCGACTAGGACATGAAGGCAAGCAACGCGTCGAGCAGAGTTCGCTCACGCAGCTGGTAAGGGTGCATTTAAGACGCAGAATATCTCGCATCTCAGGTGGCAGAATTGCTCGTTTTTCATAGGTGAATCGCGCGCCATACAATCTCGCACATGGCGACGCATAAAACCAAGCGGTACGACGAGCCTCACCCAGTTTGACCCGCTGATGCCTGAGCAGGAGAGGATTGGCCCTCTCCTCGAGCGCGCCAGCGACCTGACGCGAGCGGCAACCGCCCTTGGCGCGTCGGCAGCGCCGGCGGCTCACCAGGAGCTGCGCGTTCTGCTGCGCAGCATGAACAGCTACTACTCCAACCGCATGGAGGGCGAGCACACCCGGCCCAGCGACATCGACAAGGCCCTGCAGCAGGACTTCTCTGCGGACGATGGTCTCGCGCGAAAGCAGCGCCTGGCGGTCGCCCACTTCCGCACCGAGGAGGTCTGCGAGGCCGAGCTCGAGGTGCGACGGGCGGCTGGCCAGGATTCGACGCGCTGGCTCTATTCCGCGGACGCGCTCATGTGGCTCCATCGCGAGCTGTTTTTTAATCTGTCGCAGAGGGACCTCGCGCTGAAGGACGGTTCCCTGCTGGTCCCTGGCGTTCTTCGCCTTCGAGATGTCAAGGTCGGTGAACACATCGCGCCCACTGCCGCATCGGTGCCCGCTCTTCTCGAACGCTGGTCCACCGTCTACGGCGGCGTGCGTCGTGGTGAGGCTGCAATCGTTGGCGCCGCTGCGTCGCATCACCGCCTGGCTTGGGTTCACCCGTTCCTGGACGGCAACGGACGCGTGGCCCGTCTGCACACACACCTGGTGCTGCAGTCGCTCGGACTCACAAACGGACTCTGGTCGCCGCTGCGCGGATTCGCACGCAGCGAGGATACGTACCGTGCGCTCCTGCGCGCTGCCGACGAGCCCCGCCGCGGCGCACTCGACGGACGCGGAAACCGGACGCTCTCCGGCCTCACCGCCTGGGTCGACTACACGCTTGGAATGTGCATCGACCAGGTGGAGTTCATGGGCAGACAGATGGACGTTCGGACGTTCGGGGGATGCGCGACCGGATAGCCGCCGCCCTGTCGTTCGAGGAATCGACTGTCAAATCAGGAGTCCGCAAGGCATCCCTGGCCCCGCTTCACTACCTGTTCGCGACCCAGGCCCAACTCGGGCGGGCGGAGTTCAAGTCGATGACCGGACTCGGCGAGCGGGTCGCCACGGGGACGCTCTCTGCGCTGTTGCGCCGGGGGTTCCTCTCGAGTGACACCCCCTACGGCGACGTGCGATTCGCCGTGCCGCGACACGCGCTTCGTTTCTACTTCCCGGCGCTTTGGCCCGAGGCCGAACAGGACCATGTGCTCTTGCAGGCAGAGTTGAAGGTCAGTGGACTACCCGTGCCGACCTGACTACCGATCCTGAGACTCTTGCCGCACCACCGCATGGAAATGCGCATGATCAAGGACATTTCGGCCGTACTCGCCCAAGGACAAGGCGTGGACTATGCTTCGGCACGTACGGCAGGACGGTGTCACCAAGGCCGAGGCGGCCGGCGCGCGCGGACCTGATGGAGGTGATCGACGACAGCGCGGGAACACGCCCAACGATCGTGACGAGCCAGCTTCCAGTGGAGCACTGGTATGCGTGGATCGGCGACGCGACGATTGCCGACGCGATCCCGGATCGGCTGCTCTCGCGCAGTCATAGCTTGGCGCTCAAGGGCAACTCGCTGCGCCCGCGCAAGGCCGGCACCTCGGCCCTTGCGGGCGACGAGCTCATAGACCCGAGCGACGCCCCCAGCGGGGCCGCAGTAGGCACGAGGCACGCGCCCTGTGGGATTTGTGGACAGGCCCGCTGGCGCGGGCTTCCCGACCCAGCGCTGAACGCGCTCACCTGTGGATGGCCAGCCTTACGCCGAAGGAAGACCCACGACAGCCTCGATCTCGACCCGCATCCCCGCAAGCGCGAGAGCACTGACCTCCACCAGCGTGCTCGCCGGGCGGTATTCGCCGAAGAATTCTTCCCGAACCGGATTGATGAGGGCCCGATCGCTGATGTCGGTCAAATAGACCGTCACCTTCAGCACGTCTGCAACCGTGGCGCCAGCTTCGGTGAGAACGAGGCGCAGGTTTTCGAGGACGCGCCGGGTCTGCTGGGCCGCATCGCCGTCCACGAGGCGGCCTTCGGCGTCGTGGGCCGTCAGTCCCGACACGAACAACAAATCACCAAAGCGCACGGCGTCGGCATAGTGGCTGATGGGTGCCGGCAATCCGGCGACCCGGTATTCCTGGCGGGCGGCTCGCATCAACGAGCTCGCACGATCGCTTCGACCTCGATCAGGAACGACTCTTTCACCAGACGGTCGACGACCAGGAGCGTATTGGGCGGATAGGCCGACGTCGCGAACATCCTCGGGAACCGCGCCTTACGCAGTCGCATGAAGCCGTCGATGTCCTGCGAATGCACTAGGTAGGTCGTGAACTTGACGACGTCGTTGAAGTCGCAGCCCACCCCCTCGAGCACGGCCTCCAGGTTGTCGAACACCTGCTCGAACTGAGCGTCGAAATCGCCAACGCCGGCGACGCTGCCGTCGGCAGCAACCGAGAGCTGGCCGGCGACGAAGAGAAGCGCGCCGTCGCTGACTTTGCCGATGTGGGAATAGAGGCCTTGCGCAGGGCAAGCGCCTTCGGGGTTCAAATATTCGACGGGGGAGTGGGCCATGCAGAGTCTCCGGATTGCCGATGGTTTGGATTCTGGTGCGCCACCGATAGCGGAGCCAGATGCGGTGCTCGGCCCCCCTCGAATCCCATGGGCACATGCCGAGCACCTCGATTGAGGGCTTCTTCGAACCAGCTTGTCCTGGCCAGTGCTGATACGGCGTCGGAGCGCAGCAGTTCGAGCGCGGAAGGCCACTTGCCAAGTACGTAGCCGTACCAATAAGAAAACCATTGCACGTGGTCCGAGATGGGGCGCTGATGTCGCTCCCAGCGCTCCAGCGTCTGCGGCAAGTCCGCGCCTTCCGTTGCCATGCTGGCCAGCGCCATGACATTGATGAACGCCGTATTGGCCGCCTGGCCGAGATTCGGTGGCATGGCGTGCGCCGCGTCGCCGACGATCGCGACGTGTCCCTCGCGCCAGGTCCTGCATTTGACGTTCACGAGCCGGTCCCAGCGGCTGTCTACCTGAAACCTCCGAATCAGCGACTCGGCGAACGGAAACTTCTCGATCCACAGCTCGGTATCGATCGGGATACGACGCGCCCGGAGGTCGTCGACCGGGGCGCTCAGGAAGATGTAATTCTTGCCGTCGGTGCACGGGTTGTAGAGCATGCGCCACTTCCCGTTCCAGTATTCGACCAGCGTATCGAGGTTGTCCTCCGGCATCGCATCGATAAGCATCCGGATGCCCGCCTCGTTGCCAAAATCGATCCACTGGGTTCCGAGGATCGCTTCGCGGTTTCGGGAGTAGGCGCCATCGGCAACGACGACGAGATCTGCTGCCAGGTGCGCGCCGTTCTCGAAGGTGACCGAGCCGTCCGGCGCGACCATCGTCGCAAGAGACGATGTTTCGATGGAGACCCCTTTCTGGATCGCGCCATCGATCAGCGCCTGGTACAGATCGGCGCGGGGCGGCAGCAGCAGTCGATCGTCGGGAGCGGTCGGACGCGTCATGAGAAGCCGTCCGCGTCCGTCCCGGATCTGCCACTCCTTGATGACACGGGCACTTTTCATGGCCTGGTCGAAGCAGCCGATCGTCTCGAGCGTCTTCAGTCCGCTCTCCCAGATCCAGATGCCGGCACCGAACATCCGGAGCTCCGCATTTCTCTCATGGATGCGCGTCTTCCAGCCGAGCTGAGCGAAGCGGTTCGCAGCAACCAAGCCCGCCAAGCCAGCGCCAATGATTTCGACGGAGCGTTGTTTCATGGGGAGGAGGCCAGGGAACCTTTCATCCTGCTCGTTCAGTCGACCACTCGGCCCGAGCCACTGGCCTCGTCGAAAACATAGAGCCCTTGCAAGAAGGTCTTGTGCCGCTCGTACCACATCCGTTGCCGGGGCGGCTGCGGCGTGCGATCGATCGGCTTGCCACCCTTGAAGATGAAATCGAACGAGGCCGGTTTCTGCAGGATGCGCACATCGGCCGTCGGATCTCCCGGAACCACCAGAATGTCGGCGAAGCGCCCCGCTTCGAGCTTGCCCACCAGGTGCCCGTAGCGCGGCAACATGCGCGTCGCGGCCAGCGTATTGGCGTGGATGGCCTGCAGCGGCGTGAGGCCCAGCATGTTCACGAAGATCTCCATCTCGCGGGCATGCCAGTGTCCGAACGGCACGGGCGACCAGCCGCTTTCGCTGCCCG
>JAYSLR010000114.1:0-5467 GCA_043725365.1 Rhizobacter sp.
CGCGCTCGCGATCATCGCGAGCCCGCCCGCGAGGTAGTACACCGACCCGCCGTAGCGCAGCAGCACCGCCCCGCCCGCCGCGTACGCCAGGCCATTCACGAGCACGATCAGCGTAAAAAGCAACGGGCGCCGCGCAGCGGCAAGTGCGTTGTTCGTCGGTGAGTTGTCCGTCGATGACATGGGGATTCGTCCGCTCGGATGATCGGGTCAGGGCAGGCGCCGCGGCGTGCGAGGAACGAGTGGCGCCGTCAGCACGTCAGCGCTCGCATGGCAGTCGCGGCATCGCACGACGATTCCCCCCTTTGCTCGCACACGGAGTCGGGGCTCGTTGCCCGGCACCGTCAGCACCAACCGGCCACATCGCGGCCGGCCGCGGCCAAATTACCGTAGCAGCGTTGCGGGCGTCAAACAAAAATCGAAAGCAGTTCGGGTTATGGGCGCGAACCCAGAGGGCCTGGGTTGCGGGCCCCCGAAATACCGCACCGCAGCAGCGCGGTCGACGGCACGATTCATAAAACCGAAGAGTTTTTGGCTTTGATATGATCACAAGTGCTTCGCGCGGCCCGGCGGCCGTCCACGGAGGATTCGAGGGGACTCGCGACCGGGATGCCGGCCGCGCCGTGGCACGGGCCACGGCACACGCACGCAAAGACGGACACGACCGAAGCCATGACACCCCATCCCACCGATCCGGCGTCGCCGCCGTTGCCGCCGCTTCTCTCCGGGCACAAGGGCTACGTGCTCGTCGTCCTGTTTCTCGTCTACGCGCTCAACTACGTCGACCGCCAGATCCTGGTTATCCTCGGGCAGCCGATTAAGCTGGAGTTCGGTCTGAAGGACTGGCAACTCGGATTCCTGACTGGGACCGCGTTCGCGCTCTTCTATGCAACGCTCGGCCTGCCAATCGCGCGCATCGCCGATCGAGCCAATCGCGTTAGCATCATCGCCGCTGCGCTCGCGATCTGGAGCGGCATGACCTCGCTCTGCGCCGCGACTGCTTCTTTCGCGCAGCTCGCCGCGGCGCGCGTTGGCGTCGGCGTCGGCGAGGCCGGCGGCGGCCCGCCGTCGGTGTCGCTGATAGCGAGCTACTTTGACCGGCGCCAGCGCAGCACGGCGATGGGCATCTACTCGCTCGGGCCCACGGTCGGCATCTTGATCGGCTTCGTGGTCGGCGGCTGGGTCAGCCAGCGCTACGGCTGGCGGGCGGCGATGCTCGTCGCCGGGCTCCCGGGGCTCGCGCTCGCGGTACTCGTCAAGCTCACCGTTCGCGAGCCGCGCGTAGAGCCTGGCGCGCCCGAACCGGTCGTCGAAGTGCTGCCGCCGTTCGGCGAGACGGTGCGCACGCTGTTCGGCACCCGGGCTTACACCATGGTCATCATCGCGACCGTGGGCGCGGGCATCACCGTCTACGGCTTCATGGTCTGGGTACCGGCCTACCTGATCCGCGAGTACGGTCTGTCCACGCGCGAGGTCGGCACAACGGTCGGGTTGTGCGCCGGAATCGCCGGCAGCTTCGGCGTATTCGCCGGCGGCTGGCTCGCCGACCTGCTCGGCCGCCGCAACCACCGCTGGTACCTGTACATCCCGGCGCTGACGACGATCGTGTTTTACCCGCTCATCCTCGGCGTACTCCATGCGGGCTCTGCGAAGTTGGCGTTCATCTTCCTGGTGCCGGCCTACATGGTGGCGCTCGCCTATACCGGGCCGTCGTGGGCGGTGGTGCAGACGATTGCGCCGCCCCAGCTGCGCGCAATGGCGGCCGCGATCCTGCTCTTCCTCGTCAACCTGATCGGACTCGGGATCGGCCCGCAAGTCGTGGGATTATTGAGCGACGTTTTCCAGCCCGACCGCGGCACCGCCGGAGGCCTCAGTCTCGCGATTGCGATCGTCACCTCGGTCGCGTTCCCCGCGAGTATCTTTTTCTACTTGGGCGCGCGCGCACTACCGGCCGAGGCTTACGGGCAGGCGCGTCCGGACCGAGTGCATATCGCCACGCCCCTGCACCGTTCCTGAATCACGAGGGGAAGCCTTCAATGATCAAGATGGTCGTCATCAATTTTCGAAAGCCGGCATGACGCTGGAGGAATCTACGGCGCACTGGAAGAAGACGCACGCCGTCGCTTGAGCAGGCGCACACGGCGGCGGCCGTCCGCTGTCGAATAGCGAGTCGGTTACCGGGAGGACCCATGGATCGCAAAACGTTTTTGGGTGGAATCGGGGGAGTCGGGCTGATTGCACTCGCGTCCGGACTGAGTGCATGTCGCCACGCCGCTGCACCGTTCCTGAATCACAAGGAAAAGCCTGCAATGATCAAGATGGTCGTCATCAATTTTCGAAAGCCCGGCATGACGCTGGAGGAGTTCACGGCGTACTGGAAGAAGACCCACGCCGACCTCGTTCGCCAGCACGGGCGAAAGATGGGCATCCGCAAGTACGTGCAGAGCCACGTTCTGCCGTCGCCGGACATGGACGCATTCGCGAAGGCCCGCGGCTGGGCGGCGGCACCGGACGGCCTGACGGAGGTCTGGTTCGACAGTCTCGAGGCCATGCAGAAGGCCATGGGTTCGCCCGAAGGCCAGGCGGCAAGCGCCATTCTCGCGGCCGACGAACCGAACCTGATCAACCCGAGCAGGATCAGTGCCTTTCTCTCGACCGAGTACGTGGTGTACGACGACACCTGACACGCCAGCCGTCGTTTCAGCAGGCGCACACGGCGACGGCCGGTCGCCGTCGATTAGCAAGTCGATTACCCGGGGGACACATGGATCGAAAGACGTTTTGGAGTGGAATCGGGGCAGTCGTGCTGGTTGCACTCGCGTGCGGTGCGGGCGCCGCGGAGAGTCCTTACCCGGTGAGTCCGACGTTCGCGCCGGCGCAGGCCGAGGCCGGCGCCGCGGTCTACGCGACCCGCTGCTCCGGCTGTCACGGCAAGAACCTCGACGACGGCGCGTTTGCGCCGCCGCTGATCGGCGAGACCTTCCTGCAGAAGTGGGGCGCGAAGCGCGCCAGTGCGCTCGTGACCTACATCGCCACCCAGATGCCGCCCACCGCAACCGGCACGATCACACATGCCGAGGCAGTCGAGCTCTTGGCGCTGATCTTGCAAGGCAATCGCGTGCACGGCAGCAGCAATCCGCTGCCGCTCGAGGAGGACGGGCTTGCCAATATCCAGCTCCCCTCCCCCACCAATGCGTTCGGCGAGCTCGAGGCCGGCGTCGCTCTGCCGCCGCCGCCCACGCCGCCATCGAACCGCCTCGAGCGGATGACGCCGGTGACCACCGAGATGCTGCGCCACGTGCCGGCGGGAGACTGGTTGACCTGGCGGCGTACGCCCGACGATAAGGGCTACAGCCCGCTGCGGCAGATCAACCGCTCGAACGTGTCGCGCATGCAGATCGCCTGGGGCTGGGCGCTCGGCAATGGTCCGAACGAGGCGACGCCGCTTGTGCACGACGGCGTGATGTTCCTGTACTCGTTCGATGACACCATCCAGGCGCTCGACGCCAAGACCGGCGACTTCCTCTGGCAGTACACCCGCCAGTCGAAGACCGACCTGCCGTTCTTGCGGACCCGCAAGTCGATCGCGATCTACGGCACGCGCCTTTATACTCTGACCTCCGACGGCCATCTGGTTGCGATCAATGCCAAGACGGGCCAGACCGCATGGGACATCGTCCCCGAGCCCGCTAGCACGCACTTCTGGTTTACTTCGGGCCCGCTGATCGCCAACGGCAACGTCGTGTTCGGCACCGGCGGCTTCCAGCCGGGCGGTAACTTCGTGATGGCCTTCGACACCGAGACCGGCCAGGAGCGCTGGCGATTCCGAACGATCCCGGAACCAGGGCAGCCGGGTGGCAACAGCTGGAACGGCGTCGAGCACGACAAGCGCAGCGGCGCCGGCGTCTGGACGCCCGGCAGCTTCGATCCCGACCTCAACCTTGTATTCTTCGGGCCAGGCAACACCTACGACACCGGGCCGCTCCGCAACCGCGTCGCCGACACGCGCTACACGAACGATGCGCTCTACACCGATACCACGCTTGCGCTCGACGCGACCACCGGTCAGCTGCGCTGGTCGTACCAGCACTCGAACAATGACCAGTGGGATCACGACTGGGCGTTCGAACGACAGATCATCGACCTGCCGGTGCAGGGCAAGACGACGAAGACCGTAGTGACCGCCGGCAAGACCGCGATTCACGACGTACTGGATGCAGCGACCGGGAAATACCTGTACTCGATCGACCTCGGGCTCCAAAATCTCGTGACCGCGATCGACCCGGTCACCGGCCACAAGACTGTTGACGAAACCAAGGTGCCGGGGGACGGCCAACCGAAGTTGGTCTGCCCGCACGTCGAGGGCGGCAAGAACTGGACGCCCTCCTCGTACGACCCCGTGCACCACACGGTGTTCGTCGCACTCGTCGAGTCGTGCATGAACATGACGCCCGTCGGCCCGAACGGGCACGGCCTCCTCTCGACCGGGGTGCAGGTAGGCCTGCAGCCGCGCGCCGGCAGCGACGGCCTTTACGGTCGGCTCGAGGCGCTCGATCTCGTGACGCGCAAGTCCCGCTGGGTACACCGCGAGCGAGCGCCGCTGACCTCCGGCACGATGGCGACCGCGGGCGAGCTCGTGTTCGCCGGCTTCATGGACCGAAACTTCTCGGCATTCGATGGCGTCACCGGCAGGAAATTGTGGAGCGTGCGCCTCAACGAAGTGCCGAACTCGAACTCGATCAGCTACGAAGTTGATGGCGAGCAGTACATCGCTGTGGTGGTCGGGATGGGCGGCAACCATTCGCGGCTCTTTACCGGACTCGTGCCCGAGATCAAAAACCCGGCGAACCGCAGCTCCAGCGTGTGGGTATTCAAGCTCCCGGCCGCATCGCCCATGCGGCACTGACACGATCGGAGGCGCCGCCCGAATCCGGGCGGCGCTGTCCCCGCGCCCGGCTCAAAAACTTTTCCGTGACCTGATCCCGATGCCGCCTCAGCGACCGGATGTCAGCACGGTTGTCGCGCAGCTGAAGTTCGGTGACGTAATCGAGGAAGGTTGACCAAGGACTGGTGAATGACGAAGCCGATCGAGCGAGACTGACTGTACCGAGAAAGCGCTGGGTCGATGCCGAGATTATCGTCCTCTGTGTTGGTTTATCAGTTAACAGTTCGTTGAAAATCTCGGTTCGCATGAGCGTTGCACAGCCTTCATAATTGGCGCAGTACTCAGAGCAGCCAGAAGGACACGAGCATTATGCGCGGAGTCGATGTGACGCAGGAGCGGATGTTCAGCTACGTGACGCCGGAGAACTTTGTGCCCCAGGCGCACCCGCTGCGAGCGATCCGCGAGATTGTGAATGCGGCGTTGCGCGAGATGGATGGCACGTTTGCGCGGATGTACGCAGCGCTCGGGCGTGAATCGATTCCGCCCGAGCAGTTGCTGCGCGGCCTGCTGTTGCAGGCTCTTTAT
>JAYSLR010000115.1:0-7713 GCA_043725365.1 Rhizobacter sp.
CAAGCCTTACCCAGGGGTCGACCCTGGGTAAGGCTTGCGCCTTGCAGCCGTCACTTTGTCGTGACAACGCAGGGTCGTCTTATTCACGGATAGGTTCTAAGCCCGACGCGGCAGAATCGCGGCCATGACCGGCCCCCAGATCATCGTGCTCGCCACGCCGCTGTTCTTCCTGCTGATCGGCATCGAGTGGCTCGTCGGTCGCCGCCGCGGGCGCGACACCTACCGGCTCAACGACGCGCTGAACAGCATCGGCCTGGGCGTGCTGAGCCAGCTTGCCGGCGTGTTCAGCGCGGCAGCGACGCTCGGCCTGTACACGCTGGTGTTCCGACATGCCTCGCCCTGGCAGCTGCCGGCGGACGCGGCCTGGGTCTGGGTCACCGGGTTGCTGCTCTACGATTTCTGCTACTACTGGCACCACCGCTTGGGCCACACCGTCGCGCTGCTGTGGGGCGCGCACGTGGTGCACCACCAGAGCGAGGACTACAACCTGTCGACCGCGCTGCGCCAGACCAGCAGCGGCTGGATCGCCGGCTGGCTGTTCTACTTGCCGATGGCGCTGCTCGGCTTTCCGCCGCTGGTGTTCGGCGTGGTCGCGCTGATCGACCTGCTGTACCAGTACTGGGTCCACACCCAACAGATCGGGAAACTGGGGTGGTTCGACCGCTGGTTCTGCGCCCCCAGCAACCACCGCGTGCACCACGCCGTCAACGACCGCTACCTCGACAAGAACTTCGGCGGCATCCTGATCGTCTGGGACCGCCTGTTCGGCAGCTACGCCGAGGAGGACGACGCGGTCCCGTGCCTCTACGGCACGCGCGGGCCGCTGCGCAGCTGGAACCCGGTCTGGGCGAACCTGCAGCAGTACGCCGAGATGGCGCGCGATACGCGGCACGCCTCGAACTGGGGCGATCGGCTGCGGATCTGGTTCAAGCACCCCGGCTGGCGCCCGGCGGACGTGGCCGCGAAGTGGCCGAAGCCGGCGTTCGACATTCGCAAGGTCGAACGCTACGACCCGCCGATGTCGCGCGGCGCACAGCTCGCGGCGGTCGCCGCCTTCGGGGTGCTGCTCGGCGCGACCACTGCGTTCCTCTGGAATGCGCACCGGCTGAGCCTGGCCCAGCAGGTCGCGATCGCGGCCGTCGTGGTCGGGCTGCTGTGGCTGGTCGGCTGGCTGAGCGAGCGTTTCGGGCAGGTAAACATCTCGGTGTTTTCCCGGTAAATCGCGGTGCGGGGCTTGCGGCGGCGGCCGGACTGAATAGACTGCGCGCCTGTTCCATTGAATCTCGTTCAGCCCGCTGAACGATCGAGATGGCCCCCGACAGGCCGGACGCACTGGGCCCGATGCCGCATCGCCCGACCGAGGAGACGACCCTGCAAGCCACGCCCGCTTCGCCGCGAATGCCCGCACTGCGCCCGACGCCTTCGGCCGCGGCGCCGCTGGTGCCGGCGGTGACACGCGCGCTGAGCCTGCTCGACCGGCTGGCGCAGCGGCGCGGGCCGATGAGCCTGGCGCAGCTGACCAGCGAGCTGGCGCTGCCCAAGAGCAGCGTGCACGGCCTGTGCAACACCCTGATGTCGTTCGGCTACCTGCAGCGCCGGCCCGACGGCGCGTTCCTGATCGGCCCGGGCGTGATGAGCCTGGCCGAGGCCTTCGTCTCGGGCACCGATGTCGCGCAGGAGTTCAATGCGCTGTGGGCCGACGCCGGCGCCGCGCCGAAGGAGACGGTCGTGCTGTCGGTGCTGAGCGGCACCGAGGTGCTGTTCGTCGCCACGCGCAACAGCGCCCGGCCGCTGGGGCTGGCGTACACCGTCGGCATGCGCTTGCCGGCCCACCTCTCCGCCAGCGGCAGGGCGATGCTCGCCCACCGTGATCCCGACGAGGTGCGCCGGTTGTTCGCCGGCGGCCTCGCGGTCCACCTGACCCGCAAGGGCCCGCGCGAGGTCGAGGGCCTGATGAAGGATCTCGCGCAGACGCGCAAGCGCGGCTACAGCATCGACGATGAGGCGGTGCGCGAGGGCCTGTACTCGTTCGGCGCGCCGGTGTTCGACGCCGCCGGCCACGTCGTGGCCGGCGTCGCGGTGTGCATCAACAAGGCGCTGCTCGGCGTCGACCGCGGCGCGCGCCATCGCGACATGCTGCTCGAGTTCGCGCGCACGCTCTCGCGCCGCCTCGGCGGCGAGATCAAGACGCCGGCCGCCGGCACGCGGCGCAAGGCCGGGGGGGACTGATGGACGGCGGCGGCGACATCATCCTCGAGACGCGTCAGCTGACGAAGGAGTTCAAGGGCTTCGTCGCCGTCAGCAAGGTCGACCTGCGCGTGCGCCGCGGCAGCATCCATGCGTTGATCGGCCCGAACGGGGCGGGCAAGACGACCTGCTTCAACCTGCTGACGAAGTTCCTGATCCCGACCTCGGGCCAGATCCTGTTCGAGGGGCAGGACATCACGGCAGAGCCGCCGGCCGCGATCGCGCGGCGCGGCGTGATCCGCTCGTTCCAGATCTCGGCCGTGTTCCCGCACCTCAGCGTGCTCGAGAACGTGCGCGTCGCGCTGCAGCGCCAGCTCGGCACGTCGTTCCATTTCTGGAAGCCGGAGCGCTCGCTGCACACGCTGGACGAGCGCGCGATCGAGTTGCTGCGCGACGTCGATCTCGAGACCTACGCGCGCATTCCGGCCGTCGAGCTCAGCTACGGGCGCAAGCGGGCGCTCGAGATCGCCACGACGCTGGCGATGAACCCGAAGCTGATGCTGCTCGACGAACCGACCCAGGGCATGGGGTCGGAAGACGTGGACCGGATCCGCCAGCTGATCAAGAAGGTCGCGGCGAGCCGCACCGTGCTGATGGTGGAGCACAACATGAGCGTGGTCTCCAGCATCGCCGACACGATCACGGTGCTGCAGCGCGGCGCCACGCTCGCCGAGGGGCCCTACCAGGAGGTCTCGAAGAACCCGGCGGTGATCGAGGCCTACATGGGCAGCGCCGATGCCGAGCTGCAGGGCGCGCACGGATGAGCGCCGCCCCGTTCCTCGAGATCAAGGGCCTGCACGGCTGGTACGGCGAATCGCACGTGCTGCACGGCGTGGACTTCCACGTCAACGAAGGCGAGGTCGTGACGCTGCTGGGCCGCAACGGCGCGGGCCGAACCAGCACGATGCGCGCGATCATGGGCCTGATCGGCGCGCGCAAGGGCTCGATCAAGGTGCACGGGGTCGAGACGATCGGCCTGCCGACGCACCGCATCGCCCGGCTCGGCGTGGGCTACTGCCCCGAGGAGCGAGGCATCTTCTCCAGCCTGTCGGCCGAGGAGAACCTGGTGCTGCCGCCGGTGCTGGCCGCGGGCGGCATGAGCGTCGAGCAGATCTACGGCATGTTCCCGAACCTGCGCGAGCGCGCGGCCAGCCAGGGCACCCGGCTGTCGGGCGGCGAGCAGCAGATGCTCGCGGTCGCGCGCATCCTGCGCACCGGCGCCAAGCTGCTGCTGCTCGACGAGATCTCCGAGGGCCTCGCGCCGGTGATCGTGCAGGCCCTGGCGGCGATGATCCGCACGCTGCGCGCGAGCGGCTACACGATCGTGATGGTCGAACAGAATTTCCGCTTTGCCGCACCGCTGGCGGACCGATTTTTCGTGATGGAACACGGGCGCGTCGTCCAGCAGTTCGACCGGTCCGAGCTGGCCGCGAACATGGCGATGCTGCACGAGTTCCTCGGTGTGTGACCAACCCTTCTCAACCATGGAGACAGTGATGAAACTCAAGACAATCGCGATCGCAAGCATGCTGGCGCTCGGCGCCAGCCTGACGGCCGGCGCGGCCCGTGCGGCCGCCAACGAGGTCGTGATCGGCGACATCGACGACCTCTCGGGCGTGTACGCCGACGTGATCGGGCAGGGTGGCGTCGAAGCCGCGAAGATGGCGATCGCCGACTTCGGCGGCAGCGTGCTGGGCAAGAAGATCGTGCTGCTGACCACCGACCACCAGAACAAGCCCGACATCGGCGCGTCGAAGTTCCGCGAATGGGCCGACCAGAACGGCCTGACGATGGTCCTCGGCGGCTCGAACACCGGCGTCTCGATCGCGATGGCCAAGGTCGCGGCGGCCAAGAAGGTGCCGTTCATCGCGATCGGCGCCGCCGGCGCGTCGCTGACGAATCAGGACTGCACGCCCTACACCGTGCACTACGCCTACGACACCACGGCGCTGGCGAACGGCACCGCGAGCACGATCGTCAAGAGCGGCGGCAAGAACTGGTACTTCCTGACCGCCGACTACGCGTTCGGCACGCAATTGCGCGAGGCCGCGGCCAAGGTCGTCGAAGCCAACGGCGGCAAATCGCTCGGCGAGGTGCGCGTGCCGCTGTCGACCTCGGACTTCTCGTCCTTCCTGCTGCAGGCGCAAGGCTCGGGCGCACAGGTGCTGGGCCTGTCCAACGCCGGCGGCGACTTCACCAACTCGCTGAAGGCGGCGCAGGAATTCGGCATCACGAAGACGATGCGGCCGGCCGCGCTGCTGGCGTTCATCAGCGACATCCACAGCCTGGGCCTGAAGACCGCGCAAGGCCTGGTGCTGACCGACGGCTGGTACTGGGACATGAATCCCGAGACACGGGCCTGGTCCAAGCGCTACTTCGACGTCATGAAGAAGGAGCCGACCATGAACCAGGCGGCCTACTACTCGGCGACGATGAACTACCTGAAGGCCGTGAAGGCGGTCGGTTCGACCGACTCCGACAAGGTGATGGCCGAGCTGAAGAAGACCAAGATCAACGACTTCTTCGCCAAGGACGGCTACATCCGCGCCGACGGTCTGATGGTGCATCCGATGTACGTGATGCAGGTCAAGACGCCGGCCGAGTCGAAGTACCCCTGGGACTACTACAAGCTGCTGAAGACCATCCCGGGTGAAGAGGCCTTCGGCCCGATGACCGGCCTGTGCAAGAACCCTGCGTGACGATCGGCAATCGACGGGCGCCTCATGCGCCCGTCGGCGCCATTCGGTAACCCTGCCACGTTCATGACTGAAATCTTCGGCTACCCGCTGCCGGTGATCCTCGGGCAATTGATGCTCGGGCTCGTCAACGGGTCCTTCTACGCCATGCTCAGCCTGGGCCTGGCGGTGATCTTCGGCCTGCTCGGCGTGGTCAATTTCGCCCATGGCGCGTTCTACATGCTCGGCGCCTACGCGGCCTACATCGGTCTGGATTCGCTGGGCGTCAATTACTGGTTCGCATTGGTGCTCGCGCCGCTGCTGGTCGGCGCGCTGGGCATCGTGCTCGAGCGCCTGCTGCTGCGTCACCTCTACCAGCTCGACCCGCTGTACGGGCTGCTGCTGACCTTCGGGCTGTCGCTGATCGCCGAGGGCGTGATGCGCGATCACTACGGGTCCTCGGGGCAGTCGTACCCGGTGCCGGCGCTGCTGCAGGGCGTCTTCAACCTCGGCTTCATGATCCTGCCGATCTACCGTGCCTGGGTGATCCTGGCGTCGCTGGTGGTGTGCTTCTCGACCTGGTTCCTGATCGAGCACACGCGCCTCGGTTCGACGCTGCGTGCGGCGACCGAGAACCCGCGGCTGGTCCAGGCCTTCGGCACCAACGTGCCGCTGATCGTGATGCTGACCTTCGGCGCCGGCGTCGGCCTGGCCGCGCTGGCCGGCGTGCTGGCCGCGCCGGTGATCCAGGTGACGCCGCTGATGGGCTCGTCGCTCGTCGTCGTGGTGTTCGCGGTGGTCGTGATCGGCGGCATGGGCTCGATCTTCGGCTCGATCGTCAGCGGCCTGGTGCTGGGCATGGTCGAGGGCCTGACCAAGGTGGTCTACCCCGAGGCGTCGAGCATCGTGGTCTTCCTGATCATGGCCGTGGTGTTGATCTGGCGACCGGCCGGATTGTTCGGCAAGGGTTGAATCGATGCGCGCCTCGACGATCGGCTATGGGTTGTTCGCGCTGCTGGCGCTGGCGGTGCCGCTGCTCGGCATCTATCCGGTGCTGGCGATGCAACTGCTGTGCTTCGCGATGTTCGCCTGCGCGTTCAACCTGCTGCTGGGCTACTCGGGCATGCTGTCCTTCGGCCACGCGGCGTTCTTCGGCCTGGCCGCCTACGTGACCAGCTGGCTCGTGACCGCGCAGGGGCTGGGTACCGTCGAGAGCATCGTGGCCGGCGTGCTGGTGGCCGCACTGCTGGGCCTGGTCATCGGCGCGATCGCGATCCGGCGCCAGGGCATCTACTTCGCGATGATCACGCTGGCGCTCGGGCAACTGGTCTATTTCGTCTGCCTGCAGGCGCCGTTCACCGGCGGCGAGAACGGCATCCAGGGCGTCAGGCGCGGCAGCCTGCTCGGCCTGGTGTCGCTGCGCTCCGATGTCAGCATGTACTACTTCGTGCTGCTCGTGTTCGTGGCGGTGTTCCTGTTCATCCAGCGCATCGTGCATTCGCCCTATGGCCAGGTGCTCAAGGCGATCCGCGAGAACGAGCCGCGCGCCGTCTCGCTGGGCTACAACGTCGACCGCTACAAGCTGCTCGCCTTCGTGCTGTCGGCGGCCATCGCCGGCCTGGCCGGCTCGCTGAAGGCCTTGACGCTCGGCCTGGCCAGCCTGACGGACGTGCTGCAGTCGAGCTCCGGCGAGGTCATCCTGATGACGCTGCTCGGCGGCACGGGCACCTTCTTCGGCCCGGTGCTCGGCGCGTTCATCGTCATCGGGCTGCAGAACTACCTGGCCGACCGCGTCGGCTCGTGGGTCACGGTGATCATCGGTGCGATCTTCGTCGTCTGCGTGGTCGCGTTCCGCAAGGGCATCGTCGGCGAATTGCTGGCCTGGCAGCAGCGGCGCAAGGGTCGCTGACCGGGGGCTTGCCAGCGCCGCGGCGGTGCCTAGACTGGTGGTGCACGACACCACAGGAGACGCCCCATGACCGCCAAGCGCCTGACCAAGGAAGACCTCCGCACGACCTCGGGCATCCTGAACCCGGTGGGCCACGTGATCCTTGCCTTCAACGACGACGCGGCGGCCGCCGAGGCCGTCGCGGCGCTGCACAGCGTGGGCTTCGCCGAAGCCGACATCCTGGCCTACCTCGCGGCCGAAGCCGCGCCGCGCCTGCGCGAGCGCGTGCGCACCGCCAGCGAGGCCGCGGGATTCGGCTACGAGATCACACTGATGCGGCGCTACCTCGCGTTCGCCGAGGCCGGCGCGGGCTGGCTGATCGTCTACGCGCCGACCGACGCCGCGGTACGGCACATCACGGAGGTCGCGACCCGCCTGCACGCGCTGTGCGCGGTGCGCTACCACCGCCTGGCGAACGAAGACCTGATCTGATCCGCCGGCGCCTCAGGCGCCGAACAGGTCCGCGCCCGACACCTTCGGCGGCGTGACGCCGAGGTGCCGGTAGGCCGCCGGCGTCGCCACACGCCCGCGCGGCGTGCGCTGCAGGTAGCCCTGCTGGATCAGGTAGGGCTCGATCACGTCCTCGATCGTGTCGCGCTCCTCGCCGATCGCGGCGGCGACGTTGTCCAACCCGACCGGCCCGCCGTCGAAGCGGTGCACGATCGCCTCGAGGATCTTCCGGTCCATCACGTCGAGGCCGTGCGCGTCGACGTCGAGCATCTTCAGCGCCTTGTCGGCGAGCAGCTTGCCGATGCGGCCGTCGGCCTTCACGTCGGCGTAGTCGCGCACGCGGCGCAGCAGCCGGTTCGCGATGCGCGGCGTGCCGCGCGAGCGGCGCGCGAT
>JAYSLR010000116.1:0-7329 GCA_043725365.1 Rhizobacter sp.
GCTTCATCGCGGTGGACGACGAACTGCGCACCAACGTGCCCGGCATCTGGGCGCTCGGCGACGTGAACGGCAAAGGCGCGTTCACGCACACCTCGTACAACGACTTCGAGATCGTCGCGGCGAACCTGCTCGACAGTGGCACGCGCCGCGTCAGCGACCGCGTCTCGGCGTATGCGCTGTACACCGACCCGCCGCTCGGCCGCATCGGCATGAGCGAAACCGACGTGCGGGCGAGCGGGCGCGCGGCGCTGGTCGCGACGCTGCCGATGCGGCGCGTCGGCCGCGCGCGCGAGCGCGGCGAGACGACCGGCTTCATGAAGGTGCTGGTCGATGCGCAGACGCAGCGCCTCCTCGGTGCGGCGCTGTTCGGCATCGAGGCCGACGAAGTGGTTCAGCTGCTGCTGCTGGCGATGGCCGCCGATCTGCCGTACACGCGCATCGTTCAGACGATGTGGATCCACCCGACCGTGACCGAGCTGCTGCCCACGCTGTTCGCCGCTCTCAAGCCGATGATTTGAAGCCGCTGGCCTAAACTGCAGCGATGACCGAACCCGACGCGCCCGAGCTGTCGATCTCGACCTCGCTGATTCACCATCCGTACCGGCCGCCCGCCGGCTTCGAGGCGCCGCAGCCCGGCATCTTCAAGGCCTCGACGGTGATCTTCGCCAACGTGGCCGCGATGCGCGCGCGCAATTGGAAGGAGAAGGTCGGCTACACCTACGGCCTGCACGGCACGCCGACCACGTTCACGCTCGAGGAGCGCATCGCCACGCTCGAAGGCGGCCTGCACACGGTGCTGGTGCCGAGCGGCCTGGCGGCGATCGCGCTGACCGACCTGGCGCTGCTGCGCGCCGGCGACGAGGTGCTGATCCCCGAAAACGCCTACAACCCGAACAAGGAACTGGCGCGCCACGAGCTGGCGGGCTGGGGCATCACGCACCGCCTCTACGATCCGATGGACGCGGCCGCGCTCGCGGCGATGCTGACGCCGGCGACCCGACTCGTCTGGATCGAGCCGCCGGGCTCGGTGACGATGGAGTTCCCCGACCTCGGCGCACTGGTGCGCGCCGCGCACTCGCAGGGCGCGCTGGTCGCGCTCGACAACACCTGGGGTGCGGGTCTCGCGTTCAACCCGTTCCGCCTCGACGGCGCGGGTTCCGGGGCGCCCGGCGCCGACATCTCGGTGCACGCGCTGACCAAGTACCCGTCGGGCGGCGGCGACGTGCTGATGGGCTCGGTGACGACGCGTGACCCGGCGCTGCACCTGAAGCTCAACGCCGCTCACATGCGCATGGGCTGGGGTGTGGCCGGCAACGACGTCGAGGCGGTGCTGCGCGCGCTGCCCAGCCTGCCGCTGCGCTATGCCGCCGCCGATCGTGCCGGTCGCGCGCTCGCGCAGTGGTGGGCGGCGCGGCCCGAGGTCGTTCAGGTGCTGCACCCGGCGCTCGAGGGGTCGCCGGGGCACGCACACTGGCAGCGCCTGTGCACGCAGGCTGCCGGCCTGTTCTCGATCGTCTTCGACGAGCGCTACACGGCGCGCCAGGTCGACGCCTTCGTCGACGCGCTGAAGCTGTTCAGGATCGGCTTCTCGTGGGCCGGGCCGGTCAGTCTGGTCGTGCCTTACGACCTCTCGACGATGCGCAAGCGCCCGCCGTGGCGCGGTAGGCTGGTGCGGTTCTCGCTCGGGCTCGAAGCGGTCGACGACCTGATCGCCGACTGTGCGCAGGCGCTCGCGGCGCTGAACGGCTGATCCGGCTTCAGGGGCGGTGGCGCAGGCGCATGCGCAGCCCCACCGGCATCATCGTGAAGGCCATGTGCTCGGCGGCCTCGCCGCCGTCGGGCGTGTCGACCGCCGCAATGTCGAAATGCGTCAGCAGCGTCGCCATCGCCATCTTGATCTCGAGCAGCGCGAGGTAGCGCCCCGGGCACACGCGCGGACCGGCGCCGAAAGGCATCGACACGCGCTTGGCGGCACTCGCGGTCGAGGTCGGTCCCGCCCCGGCCAGCCAGCGCTCCGGGCGGAACGCCTGCGGCTCGGCGAAGTGGCGTTCGCTGACGCTGTCGCCGCGCATCAGGCACCAGATCGCGGTGCCCTGCGGCACGCGCACGCCCTGCACCACGGTGTCGCGCAGCGCCTCAATGACCTGGAACGGCGCGACCGGCTTCAGCCGCATCGTCTCGTGCGCGCAGGCCTCGAGGTAGTCGAGGCCGGCCAGCGTCTCGGGCGTGAACGCGCTCGAATCGAGCGCCAGCGCGCGCACCTCGTCCTGGGCGCGCTGCAGGACGTCGGGATGGCGATGCAGCAGGTAGATCATCCACGCGAGCGTGTTCGCGGTCGTGTCCTCGCCGGCGAGCAGCATCGTCAGCACGTTGCCGGCGACCTCGCGGTCGGTGACGTCGCCGCCGTCGGTGGCCGCGACGATCATCGCCTCGAGCAGGTTCGGCGGGTTCGCACGCCGCGCCGGATCTTGCGCCAGCCGCGCGCGCGCCGCGGCGATGAAGCCGGCGATCGCCTCGTTGACCGCGGCGACGCTGCGTTCGAGCTGCCGATCCGCGGCGCGCGGGAACCAGCGCCACCACGGGACCATCGAGAACACGCGCTTGAACAGCATCGGGAAGATCTTGTCGAGGTGGCGCTGGATCACCTCTTCGTCGGATTCGAGCGTGTTGACGTCGGCGCCGAAGGCCAGCCCGGCGATCGCATCGACGGTGAAGCGCATCAGCTCGGGCTGCAACTCGATGCCCTCGCCGGCCGCTGCCGCACGTGTCCAGCGGGTGCGCAGGCGCTGCGCGACCTTCAGCAGCGACGGGAAATAGGCCCGCACATGGGTCGGGTCGAAGCCGGCCATCACCATCCGGCGCTGGCGCTTCCAAGCCTCGCCGTTGGCAGCGAAGACGCCCGGTGTCAGCCCCATCTCCAGGCCGATGGTCTCGAGGTGCCGGGTGCGCCGGAAACCGTCGGGCCGGTCGCGCAGCACGGCCATCAGGGCCTCGTGATCGGACATGGCCAGCAGCGTGCGCCGGCCGAGCCGGAAGCGGAACAGCGGTCCGAACTCGCGGCCCCAGGCCTCGACGTTGCGGTGCAGCCGGCTGCGCTCGATCTGGAACGCGTTGCCGACGATCGGCAGGCCGCGCGGGCCCGGCAGGTCGGCAATGTCGCGCAACGTGGCGGCAGCCTGAATGCCCGGCAAGACCTCGGTTTCCATCACAACGCTCCCTTGGCGGTCAGTGGCTCGGTTTCGACGAGACCTTGTGTCTCATCAAACGTCCTTTTTGCGCTGCGCGCGAAAGGCCCGTGTTCATCGCTGCGCGATTCACGGCTACGCCTTTGATGAGACCTTGTGTCTCATCAAACGTCCTTTTTCCCGTTCCCAGTCCTTCTTCTTCTCGGTGTTGCGCTTGTCGTGCTCGGCCTTGCCCTTGGCCAGCGCGATCTCGGCCTTCACGCGCCCGCCCTTGTAGTGCAGGTTCAGCGGCACCAGCGTGAAGCCCTTCTGCTCGACCTTGCCGATCAGGCGCTTGATCTCTTCCTTGTGCATCAGCAGCTTCTTCGTCCGATCGGCCTCGGGGCTGACGTGGGTCGAGGCGCTGCGAAGCGCGTTGATGCGGCAGCCGATCAGGTACAGCTCGCCGTCGCGGATCACCACGTAGCCGTCGGTCAGCTGCACCTGACCGGCGCGGATCGCCTTGATCTCCCAGCCGTGCAGCACCATGCCGGCCTCGTGGCGTTCCTCGAGGTGGTAATCGAAATGGGCGCGGCGGTTCTCGGCGATGGACATGCGGACTCAGATGGCGACGGGGCGCGCCAATACAATTTCGGCATTGTGAAGCACGTCAAGAAGACCGTCCTGCTCTGGTACTCGCCGCACGAGATGTACGAGCTCGTGACCGCCGTGCCGGACTACCCGGCCTTCCTGCCCTGGTGCGATCGGGCCGAGGTGGTCGACGTGCACGACAGCGGCGTGACCGCGCGCCTGCACCTGTCGTACCTCGGCGTGCGCCAGTCGTTCACGACCCGCAACGAGCACGTGCCCGACGAGAGCGTGGTGCTGTCGCTGGTCGATGGCCCGTTCTCGATGCTGGCCGGCACCTGGCGCTTCGTGCCGGTGCCGGCGGGCGGGGGGACGCAGGCGAAGGCCTGCAAGATCGAGTTCGACCTGCGCTACCGCTTTGCCAATGCCGCGCTCGAGGCCTTGATCAGCCCGGTGTTCGACCGCATCGCCAGCACCTTCGTCGATTCGTTCGTGAAGCGCGCGGAGCAGGTCCATGGCGCGCGCTGACGACGACGTTCGGCTCTCCGTCAGCGTGGCCTACAGCCCGCGCGCCGGCGAGGTCGACGAGGTCAATCTGAGGCTCGAGCCCGGCGCGACCGTGGCCGATGCGCTGCGCGCCAGCGGGCTGCAGGCCCGCTACCCGGCAACGCCGCTGGACGCGTTGCCGGTCGGCGTGTGGGGCGTCTTCTGCGAGCGCAGCGATGCGCTGCGGGATCGGGATCGGGTGGAGCTGTACCGCCCGCTGCGGGTCGACCCGAAGGAGGCGCGCCGCCGCCGCCAGCGCGCCCAGGCCGCGACGCAGCTCAAGGCCCGGCGCTGACGCCGCCTACTTGCACTCGGAGGCGATCAAGCCCTGCGTGCGCCTGGTCTCGGCCGCGCGCGCGTCGTCGTCGAGGATCTCGCGCTCGCCCTTGGCATTGACGCGGGCGATGCGGATGCCGCTGTCGAGCGTGCGCATCTGGGCCTGGGCACGCTTGCAGTTCTCGGCGCGGGCCGCGGCGACCTTGTCGTCCTCGGCCTTCTTCTTGGCCGCGGCTTCGTCCTCGGCCTTCTTGCGCCTGGCCTCGAGCTCGGGATCGGAGGCGCGCGCCGCTGGCAGCGCAGCCGCCGAGGCCGCCGATGCCGGCACCGCCGCGGCGGCGCGCCGCGCCGCGCTGCCAGTGCCCGGGCGTTGCAGAATGTCCTTCTCGGGGATGCCGGGCGGCGGCGGCAGGTCGCTGTACTGCGTCTGGCCGTGCGGATCGCGCCACTTCCACTGCGCCGCGGCCGGCAAGGCCAGGGTCAGGCCGAGCAGGGCCGCCGACAGGACGATGTTCCAGCGCGCCATCGCGTTCATCCTTGAACTTGTCATGGATGACAAGTGTATGCGGCGCGCCCGGCGCGGGCCAACCGGGCGGCGAGCAACCGTGTCTTTGTGCGCGCATCCGTATAATTCGCTTTTGCGTCAGGAGCCTTTCCCATGCGCCTTCTCGGCAAAGCGCTCACCTTCGACGACGTGTTGTTGGTGCCAGCGTTCTCCCAGGTGTTGCCGCGCGACACCGACCTTTCGACCCCTCTTTCCCGCCACATCCGCCTGAACCTGCCGCTCGTGTCCGCGGCGATGGACACGGTGACGGAGGCGCGCCTGGCGATCGCGCTGGCGCAGGAGGGCGGCATCGGCATCGTCCACAAGAACCTGACGCCGAAGCAGCAGGCGGCCGAGGTCGCCCGCGTCAAGCGCTACGAGTCGGGCGTGCTGCGCGACCCGATCACGGTGACGCCCGACACGCCGGTGCGCGCCGTGATGGAACTGTCGCGCCAGCACGGCGTCTCGGGCTTCCCCGTGCTGGCCGGCAAGACGGTGGTGGGCATCGTGACGAACCGCGACCTGCGCTTCGAGTCGCGCCTGGACGTGCCCGTCAGCGAGATCATGACGCCGCGCGAGCGCCTCGTCACCGTGCCCGAATCGGCAACGATCGAGGACGGCAAGGCGCTGATGCACCGGCATAAGCTGGAGCGCGTGCTGGTCGTCAACAAGGACTTCGAGTTGCGCGGCCTGATGACGGTGAAGGACATCACCAAGCAGACCAGCTTCCCGAACGCCGCACGCGACGCGCACGGCAAGCTGCGCGTCGGCGCGGCGGTCGGCGTCGGCGAGGGCACCGACGAACGTGTGGAACTGCTCGTGAGGGCCGGCGTCGATGCGCTCGTCGTCGACACCGCACACGGCCACAGCGCCGGCGTGATCGAGCGCGTGCGCTGGGTCAAGAAGAACTTCCCGAACGTCGATGTGATCGGCGGCAACATCGCCACCGGCGCGGCGGCCCTCGCGCTGGTCGAGGCCGGCGCCGACGCGGTCAAGGTCGGCATCGGCCCGGGCTCGATCTGCACCACGCGCATCGTCACCGGCGTGGGCGTGCCGCAGATCTTCGCGATCGAGCAGGTCGCCAAGGCACTCAAGGGCAGCGGCGTGCCGCTGATCGCCGACGGCGGCGTGCGCTTTTCGGGCGATCTGGCCAAGGCGATCGCCGCCGGCGCCGACACCGTGATGATGGGCGGCGCGTTCGCCGGCACCGAAGAGGCGCCGGGCGAGACCATCCTGTACCAGGGCCGCACCTACAAGAGCTACCGTGGCATGGGCTCGATCGGCGCGATGCAGCAGGGCTCGGCGGACCGCTACTTCCAGGAGTCCGGCAACAACCCGAGCACGGCCAAGCTCGTGCCCGAGGGCATCGAGGGCCAGGTGCCGTACAAGGGCTCGGTGGTCGCGGTGATCTTCCAGATGGCCGGCGGGCTGCGCGCGTCGATGCACTACTGCGGCTGCGCCAGCATCGCCGACATGCATCAGAAGGCGGAGTTCGTCGAGATCTCGTCGGCCGGCATGCGCGAGAGCCATGTCCACGACGTGCAGATCACCAAGGAAGCGCCGAACTACCGGATGGAGTGATGGAGCCCCTCGACCGACGAGTACGTCGGCCGATCCCCCGTGGGGATGCGGGCCGGCGAGGTCCACAGGGTGGGCCTCCTTGTGGCCCATGGAGCGGCCCGGCGCTCGGCCCGCGCAGACGCGATCTCGAATGACAACCACCCCACCCCCCGCGCCGGTAGCTGCGGTGCCAAGCAATCGGCGCCAGGCGGCGATGCCGTTCATCATGCTGACGGTGCTGATCGACATGGTGTCGATCGGCCTAATCATCCCCGTGCTGGCGCCGCTGATCGGCACGTTCACGAGTTCGCAGGCCGAGCAGGCGTGGTGGTACGGCGCGATCACGATCATGTTCGGCATCGCGAACTTCTTCGGCTCGCCGATCCTGGGCCGGCTGTCGGACCGCTTCGGCCGCCGGCCGGTGCTGCTGCTCGGCTTCAGCGGTCTGGCGCTGAGCTTCTTCGTCACCGGCCTGGCCACCGCGTTGTGGATGCTGGTCGTGGTGCGGTTGTTCAGCGGCGCGATGCAGTCGAACATCGCGGTCGCGAACGCCTATGTGGCCGACATCACCGCGCCGGCGGAACGTGCCAAGGCCTTCGGCAAGCTCGGCGCGATGATCGGCATGGGCTTCATCCTCGGCCCGGTGCTGGG
>JAYSLR010000117.1:0-4523 GCA_043725365.1 Rhizobacter sp.
GCTTGACGACCTTCGGGCTGATCGCCGGCACCGTGCCGCCGATCTCGATCAGCGCCTGCGGCCCGTAGCCGCACAGGCACGCGACCGGCATGCCGTGGACGTTGCCGCTGGGTGTGAGCGTGTTGGTGTTGAAGTCGGCATGCGCGTCGAGCCAGAGCACGCGCAGCTTCCGGCCGGCCTCGCGGCAGTGGCGCGCGACCGCGCTGACCGAGCCCATCCCGAGGCAGTGGTCGCCGCCGAGCAGGATCGGCAGCCGGCCGCCCTGCAGTTCGGCGTACACGGCCTCGTGCACGCTCCGGTTCCAGGCCACCACCTCGTTCAGGTGGCGGTAGCCGTCCACCGGCGGTAGCCACGGGTTCGCCGGCCCGGTGAGGTTGCCGCGGTCGATCACCTCGAGGCCGTGACCTTCGAGCACGGGGCCGATGTTGGCGACGCGCAGCGCCTCCGGGCCCATGCTGGCGCCGCGGCTGCCCGCGCCGATGTCGGTGGGGGCGCCGATCAGGCTGATTCGGGTGTTCATGCGGGGTGGTCCATCGGAGGGCGGCTCTCAGAGATCGACCGGCGGCAGGTCCTTGCCGTTTTCGCGCAGCTCGAAACCGTATTCGGCCTCGAGCAGGCCCCAGGCTTCCTCGGCGGTTTCGACGAAGCGGAACAGTTGCAGGTCGAGCGCGCTGATCATGCCGGTTTCGACCAGCAGATCGAAGTTGATCAGCCTGGTCCAGAACTCGCGGCCGAACAGCAGCACCGGTCGGCGCCGCGACTTGCCGGTCTGGATCAGCGTGAGCGCCTCGAACAGCTCGTCGAGCGTGCCGAAGCCGCCGGGGAAGCACACCAGCGCGACCGAGCGCATCAGGAAGTGCATCTTGCGCAGGCCGAAGTAGTGGAACTGGAAGCACAGCTCGGGCGTGATGTACGGGTTCGGCATCTGCTCGTGCTGCAGCACGATGTTCAGGCCGATGCTCTTGCCCCCGATGTCGAAGGCACCGCGGTTGCCGGCCTCCATGATGCCGGGGCCGCCGCCGGTCACGACGACCAGCGGCGTCTCCAGCGCCATCGACTTCTCGGTGACGAGCGCGGCGAAGCGCCGGGCCTCGGAGTAGTAGCCTGACATGGCCTGATGCTGGTGCGCGATCGCCAGCGCGGTCGCGTCGCCGGCCGAGGTCGCGTCGTCGATCATGCGCAGCGCGACGTCGGGTGGCACGATGCGCGCGCTGCCGAAGATCACGATGGTCGACTCGATGCCCTGCTCGTTCTGGACCAGCTCGGGCTTGAGCAGCTCGAGCTGCATGCGCACTCCCCGCATCTCCTCGCGCAGGAGGAAGGAGGTGTCGGTGAACGCCAGGCGGTACGAGCTCTCCGGACCCTCGTAGCGACCGAGCGGCTTGACGGCGTCCTTGGCGGCGTCCTGCCGGGCGGACGGGAAGTTGCGTCCGGTGAGGTCGGGTTTCTTCATGCGCGCAGCTTAAGCGAAACCCGGGGCGCGGACGCGCCGGCTCACGGCTCTGCCAAGAGGCTCAGGAACGGCTCGTACAGCTGCGGCGTGCAGGCGAGCAGCGATTCGCTGGCGAGCAGCGGCAGCCCGTCGCGGGCGCTGACCAGCGCACCGCTCTCGCGCAGCAGCAGGATGCCGGCCGCTGCCTCCCAGCGGCGCATGTCGTGCTCCCAGAACGCGTCGATGCGGCCGGCCGCGAGATAGGCCAGTTCGAGCGCCATCGAGCCGGAACGCCGCACGCCGCCGAACGCGCGCAACACGCGGCCGAGTTCGGCCATGTACACCGGCATGCACGGGCTGGCGGGCCGGGGGAACACGGTCGCGGCGAGCGATTCGCCCGCACTGCGCCGCGCGGTGCATCGGATCGGCTCGCCGTTCAGCACCGCGCCGCGGCCGCGGATCGCGCCGAAGAACTCGTTGCGGCAGGGGTCGTAGACCACGCCCAACTGCGGCTCGCCCGCCTCGACCAGCGCGATCGCGACCGCGTACTGCGGGTAGCCGCGCAGGTAGTTCGTGCTGCCGTCGATCGGCTCGACGATCCAGCACGGGCGCGCGTCGTCGGCGTGGCGCGCGCCGGCATCGCCATCGTCGGCGCCGCCGAAGCCGTGATCCGGAAAGTGCTTCAGCACGACCTCGCGGATCAGCGCATGTGCCTCCGCCTCGATCGCGCGGACCACGTCGCCCGGCGCCCGATGCGTGATCAGCGTCTCGGACAGGCGCGAGCGCGAGGCCTGCAGGTGGGTGCCGGCCGCGTACGCGGCCTGTTCGGCCGCGCGCGCGGCCTTGGAGAGGTCGGTGTGCTCAGTCATGCTTGCCTGCCGGTCGAGACAGCAGATTCACGTAGTCGTGATGCGCCGTGTTGATGATCGAGATCCGATGTTCGACCGGCCGGTCGCCGAAGGTCAGTGCGGTGCGACGCACCTGCATGACCGGCTGTCCGAACGGCAGGCCCAGCACGCGCACCGCGTTGCGGTCGGCGGCGACCGCGCGGGCACGCTCCTTCGCGCGCAGCACGCTGATGCCGAAATCCGCCTGGTAGAGCTGGTAGATCGTGCCCGGGCGCTCGCGAAAGCGCTTCTCGGTCAGGCCCTTGAAGAGCGTGGAGGGCAGTGTCAGGCGGTCGTAGATCACCGCGCTGCCCTGCAGCCGCAGCCGGTTCTCGATCTGGATCACCGGCTCGCCCGGGCGCACCTGCAGCGCCTCGGCGGGCTCGTCGTCGGCACGCAGCCGCTCGAACGAGACCAGGTCGACCACCGGCGCCTCGCGACGGCCGTCGGCGCGCTCGACGTGGAAGAACTGGAACAGGAAGCGGTCGGTGTTGTGCGTCGCGACGAAGGTGCCACGACCCTGGCGCCGCACCAGGATGTGCTCGGCGGCGAGCTCGTCGACCGCGCGCCGCAGCGTGCCGATCGAGACGCCCATCGCGCCGGCGATCTCGGTCTCGCTCGGCAGCGTCTCGCCCGGCGGGCAGCTGCCGGATTCGATCGCGCTCAGCAACGAGCGCTTGACGACCCGGTACAGCGGCATGCCGGCGGCCTCGGGCGCGATGGCCTCGAACAGCGGGGCGGACGTGGCAGTCTGCATGAAACGAAGTGTACATGCAGATCATTTATGTGAAGTAGGTCATCTAGATGACACGTTTGACACCATCGCGGCTCCACCTAACATCGCGCTCTGTTCGAACTGCCCAACCAAGGAGACTGCAGATGATTCACTTCGTATTGCACGATGCGCACGACACCGTCGCCGTCGTGGTCGTCGAAGGCGTGAAGGCCGGCACCGACATGACCGGCTGGATCATGGACGAGGACAAGACGATCAACGTCCAGGCCAAGCAAGACATCCCGATCGGCCACAAGGTCGCCTTGAAGGACATGGCCGTCGGCGACACCGTGCTGAAGTACGGCATCGACATGGGCAAGGTCGTCGCGCCGATCAAGGCCGGCGAACACGCCCACGTGCAGAACATCAAGACCAAGCGTTGGTAATCAGGAGACACACGATCATGTCCATCATCGACAAGAACACCACCTTCCTCGGCTACCGGCGCGAGAACGGCCGCGTCGGCGTGCGCAACCACGTCATCATCCTGCCGCTGGACGACCTGTCGAACTCGGCTGCCGAGGCCGTCGCCCACAACATCAAGGGCACGATGGCGATCCCGCACCCGTACGGTCGCCTGCAGTTCGGTGCCGACCTCGACCTGCACTTCCGCACGCTGATCGGCGCCGGCTGCAACCCGAACGTCGCGGCGGTCGTCGTGATCGGCATCGAGGACAGCTGGACCAAGAAGGTCGTCGACGGCATCGCGAAGACCGGCAAGCCGGTCGTCGGCTTCGGCATCGAGGGCCACGGCGACCACGACACGATCCTGCGCGCCAGCAAGGCGGCGCGCGACTACGTGCAGTGGGCGAGCGAGAAGCAGCGCGAAGCCTGCCCGATCAGCGAGCTGTGGGTCTCGACCAAGTGCGGCGAGAGCGACACGACCAGCGGCTGCGGTGCGAACCCGACCGTCGGCAACGCGTTCGACAAGCTGCACCCGCTGGGCAACTACCTGTGCTTCGGCGAGACCTCCGAGATCACCGGCGGCGAGAAGATCGTGGCCGAGCGCTGCGCCACGACCGAGGTGCGCGACCAGTTCATGTTCATGTTCAACCGCTACCAGGACATGATCAACCGCCACAAGACCAGCGACCTGTCCGACTCGCAGCCGACCAAGGGCAACATCGCCGGCGGCCTGACGACGATCGAGGAGAAGGCCCTCGGCAACATCCAGAAGATCGGCAAGAAGTGCACGGTCGACGGCGTGATCGACAAGGCCGAGATGCCCACGCACCCGGGCCTGTGGTTCATGGATTCCTCGTCTGCCGCCGCCGAGATGGTGACGCTGTGCGCGGCCTCCGGCTACGCGGTGCACTTCTTCCCGACGGGGCAGGGCAACGTGATCGGCAACCCGATCGTGCCGGTCATCAAGATCTGCGCGAACCCGCGCACGGTGCGGCTGATGAGCGAGCACATCGACGTCGACACC
>JAYSLR010000118.1:0-3581 GCA_043725365.1 Rhizobacter sp.
AGCAGCTGAACCGAGTCGTCGCGCATCCGGAAGCACAGGTAGTGGCGGTTCTCGGCGGAGGGCGCCAGGATGCCGCTGCTCAGGATGCGCCGCAGGTAATCGGCCCCGGGTCGCATCGCGTCAGACGGCCCGCAGCCGGCGCTTCGCGACGGCGAGCAGCAGGCGCTGCATCGGGTGGCGGTTGCCGCCCGGGCGCCAGGTCTTGCGAAGGCGACTGCGGAAGGCGTCGAAGTGCAGGCCACGCGGGGCGGCGACGACCGGGCCGCGTCGCAACACCAGCTTCAGCACCTGCGCCGCGGCGATGCCGCTGCACAGCTGCACCGCGATCACGGTCGACGGGCCGCGCCGGTTCGCGAGGTCCACGCGTGACGGGTCGACGAGGTAGGACATCTGCAGCATCGCCGGCGACAGACCGACCAGAAAGCGCAGCGCCCGCTCCTTCGGCGTGCGGCCCTCGAGGCCGAAGTAGGCGTCGAAGCTCATGCCGCCGGGCATGAAGTTGAGCAGCGCCGCGCCCATGCCCAGCGGCGCCACCGTGGTCGCCGGGATGCCCTTGGCGGCGCACAGCGCGAACACGCGCCGGCGGATGTCCAGCGCAAAGAAGTCGAGCCCGTCGAGGTAGATGTCGCCATCGGCGAGAAACGCGTCGATGTTCGCGGCGTCCAGGCCTTCGGGGAACAGGCGGACATCGAGATCCGGGTTGATGTCGCGTGCCATCGCGAGCATCACGTCGATCTTCGGGCGGTGCAGCGACGACAGCGTGGCACCCGCCTGGCGGTTGAAGTTGGCCAGCGCGTAGGTGTCGAAGTCGGCGATAGAGAACGCGCCCACGCCGAGGCGGGCGAGCGTGAGCAGGTAGATGCCTCCCACGCCGCCCATGCCGGCAATGCAGACGCGGGACCGCCGCAGCCGCAGCTGCTCGGACTCGGTCACCCAGCCGAGATTGCGCGAGAACGCCTCGTCATAGGAGAACTCCGAAGGCGGTTGCGCCTCGCGCATCGTCAGTTGGAGGCCCGGGGCGAACGTGCCGCAGGCGATCCGCCGCTCCAGCCCGCACCCTCGGGGCGGTCGCGCTGCAGCCGGCCGACGATGCCGGCCTCTTCGGCGACCGAGAAGAAGTAGGGGTACAGGGACCGCTCGACCAGCGAATATTCCGGCCTGCCGCCGAAGCGTTCGATCTGGTCATGGGCGTGCGCGAAATCCAGGCACATCAGGACCGCCGGGGCGTGCACGCGCAGGTTCAGGCGCTGCTGGCTGCGCACGCGGAAGCCCAGCATTCGTTCGTAGTAGCGCACATGGCGCGGGTTGACCTCGATCAGCAGATCGTCGAAGCCCATCAGGCGGTGGCCGTAGATGTACGCGACGTGGAACAGCGAGGCGAGCACGCGCTTGGAACGCACGACGCTGTCCATCGCCAGCTTCGTGAATTCGCACAGCTTGCGCCCGGCGCTGCGCAGGCGCGCCGTCTCGGCGCCGAACAGGTCGTCGACATGAAGACCTTCTTCGGAGTCGAATCCGATCGTGATCGTGCCGATCGTGGCCTCGTGCTCGCTGGCCACCAGCGTGATGCGCGTGGGCAATTGCTCGTCGGGCAGCGGGGTGCTCCGGTAGCCCCGCATCGCATACATGCGGTTGATCAGGACGCTGGCCGAGCTTCGCTGACCGGAGGAGTCGGCGCTTCGGATCTTGAACAGACGGCGGCTGACGACGTTGGCCTGATCGTCGTCCGGCCCGGACGACTCCTGGAGCATTGATTTCAGTTCGGGGTGTGACTCCAGAGGCACCCCGATGATGGTGTCGCCGTCCAAGACTCGTCCTTCGGTGCTGTGGGGGCTGCGGCGTTCCCCGGCGAGGTCCGCGAACCGCGGTCTGCGGCGGACGATGGGAGCCCGGATGGTCGCACGGTGCTGCGCATGTCCGGGCAAGCATCGGTAACGCCCGGCCAACCCCGGCATGCACCGCGACGCCCCGAGCGGCGCGAGCGCACGAGCCCGGCCGGTCTGGCCATTCCCCGTCAGTGCATCGGTGCTCGCTGCGCGCATATCGATCACCGGGCATGAACTCCGGCAGGGTGGTGTGAACAACACCTCACCCTAGCGCAGCCGCGGCATGCTGTCTGTGCGCCATCGCACCGAACGCTTGCTCGACCCGTGCGACGGGGCCGCCGCGCCGTAGGACGCGGCCGACTTGCCAAAGGCCTCGGCGCCGGTATCGCGGCGGCTGTTGCCTGGTGATGATGGCTTCCGTGAATCCAATCGCCCCGTCGATGAATGCCAACGAGAACTGCCGCGGCGACCCGTCACAAAACTTCCTGCTGCGCGCGTTTCCGGCCGCCGATCGTGCTCACTGGAACGAGCGCCTTCAACCGGTCGCGCTGGCCGCCGGCACCGTGCTGTGCGAGGCGGGCGAGGTCCCCCAGCACCTGTACTTCCCGACCACCGCGATCGTGTCATCGCTGAGCGTCACGCAAGGGGGTGCGTCGGCGGAAATCGCGGTCGTCGGGCACGAGGGGTTGGTCGGTGCCTCGCTGCTGATGGCGGGGGCTTCCGAGCCGAATCGTTCGGTCGTCCAGAGCGCCGGCGATGGAGTTCGCGTTCCCGCGCAGGAGCTCTACGGCGCACTGAAGCCGGTCGGCGCGGTGCTCGACATCCTTCTCGGCTATTGCCAGTCGCTGTTCGCGCAGGCGGCGCAGACGGCGGTGTGCAATCGCTACCACTCGATCGAGCAGCAGCTGTGCCGCCGCCTGTTGATGGCGCTGGACCGTTCGGTCTCGAACGAACTCACGATGACCCACGAATTGACGGCCAGCCTGCTCGGCGTGCGTCGCGAGGGGGTGAGCGTGGCCGCCCTGAAACTGCAGCGGGACGGGGCCATCAGCTACTACCGCGGTCGCATCCGGGTCGCCCGTCGCGGCCAGCTCGAGGAGCGCGCGTGCGAGTGCTATCAGCTGGCGAAAGGCGAGTACCGACGCCTCCTCCCGGCAACGTCGGCCCCTGCGCTGACACGTGGCGACCCGGAATGCCGCACGGTGGGCGGCCTGTCTCGATCCGCCTGCCTGGGCGTGCCGGCCTGATCGCCGCGTGCGGCGCGTTCCGCGACCGCGTCATCCGGTCGAATCGAGCGCGATTGCGCTCGCCGGTCACGAAACTGTCGCAAATCGTTCATAAACTCGCCGGGTGACCGACGCTGCTGCCGCCGTGGAACCGCCGATGCCGGCGTTGCTGAACCGCGAGCGCGCGATCCTCGAGTTCAACCGGCGTGTGCTGGCCCAGGCACGCCGTGCCGACGTGCCGCTGCTGGAGCGGCTGCGCTACGTCTGCATCGTCTCGTCGAACATGGACGAGTTCTTCGAGGTCCGCTTCGCCGACTACCTCGAGGCCGCGCGCCGCGCCGGCTCGGGCGTCTCGACGCGCGACCTGGAATCGGTCGCGGCCGACGCGCACGCGCTGATCGACGACCAGTACGCGGTCTTCAACGACGAGGTGATGCCGGCGCTGCAGCAGCAGGGCATCGTGATCCTGAACCACGCGGATCGCGACGAGGCGCAGCGCCGCTGGGTCGCGGCCTTCTTCGAGCGCGAG
>JAYSLR010000119.1:0-5277 GCA_043725365.1 Rhizobacter sp.
GGTGCGCGCTTCGGCTGCGGACAGGGCCTGTGCGGCGCCTGCACCGTGCTGCTGGATGGCAAGCCGCGCCTCTCCTGCGACCTGCCGCTCTGGTCGGTGGGCGATGCCCGCGTCGTCACCATCGAAGGCATCGCCCCCGCGGGTGAGCGCCACCCGCTGGAGGACGCCCTCGTCGCCGAGCAGGCCGGCCAGTGCGGCTATTGCCTGTCGGGCATCGTGATGGCGCTGGTGCCGCTCCTGGCAGCCAACCTCTCGCCGACGCGCGATGAAATCAACGCGGCACTGGAGCACAACCTCTGCCGTTGCGGCTCGCATGCACGCATCCTGCGGGCCGTCGAGCGCGCCGCCGCCGAACTGCGCCGCCGCAAGGCATGAACGCCCCGCCCGGCCTGCCGCGCAGCCTGCTGGACAACCCGATCCTGTCGACGTGGATCGGCTTCCCGGCGCCCGGAAAGGTGCTGGTGAAAACCGGCAAGGTGGAACTGGGCCAGGGCATCGTCACCGCCTTGGTGCAGATCGCGGCCGAGGAGCTCGACGTCGACCCGGCGCGCATCAGCTGCGTCTCGGGCGACACCGCCTGCGTGCCGCAGGAGTGGTACACCTCCGGCAGCGTCTCCATCGAGGTGGGCGGCGGCGCGATGCGGCTCGCCTGCGCCGACGCGCGCCAGCGGTTCCGCGCCGCGGCCGCGCGCCGGATGGGCGTCGACCCGGAAAGCCTGCATGTGTCCGACGGCAGCTTTCATGACAGGGAGGGCGGCCCCAGGCTCACGTATTGGGACCTGGCCGCGGACGTCGATCTGGAAGTGAAGGTCTCCGGTCTCGCGCCGGTGAAGCCGTCCGACAGCTACCGGCTGGTCGGCCGCAGCCTGCCGCGCACCGACCTCGCCGCGAAGATCCGCGGCGGCGCCTACCTCCACGACCTCGCGCCCGCGGGGATGCTGCACGGCCGCGTGCTGCGGCCCGCGACCTATCATGGCCGCCTCGAGCGTTTCGACGACGCGGCGGTACGCGCGCTGCCCGGCGTCGTCGCCGTGGTGCGCGACGGCAGCTTCGTCGGCGTGGTGGCCAAACGCGAGGATGAAGCGATGCGCGCCGTGGCGGCAGCCGCGAAGCACGCGGCGTGGTCGACCACAGGCCCCGCGCTGCCCGCCGGCGATCTCGCCGACTACCTGCGCGCGCATCCGGCCGAGAAAAGCGTCCGGGTTTCGCGCGAGGGCGCCAAGGTGGATTCGCGCGAAGGCGCGAAGGGCAAGTCGGGCGCCCGCACGCACAAGGCGGTGTACAGCCGCCCGTTCATCGCCCACGCCTCCATCGGCCCGAGCTGCGCGCTCGCGCTGCTCGACAAGGACACGCTCACCGTCTGGTCGCATTCGCAGGGCGTGTTCGCGCTGCGCACCGCGATCGCCCGCACGCTGCGCATGGACCCGGCGCAGGTCCGGCTGGTCCACGTGCCGGGCTCGGGCTGCTACGGGCACAACGGCGCGGACGACGTGGCGCTCGACGCCGCGCTGCTCGCGCGCGCCGCGCCCGGCTCGACCGTGCGCGTGCAATGGTCGCGCGAGGACGAGCTGGCGTGGTCGCCCTTCGGCTCGGGCATGGCGGTGGAAATCACCGCCGAACTCGACGGCAACGGCGCGATCACCGGCTGGCGCCATGAAATCTGGAGCGGCCCGCACGGCATGCGGCCGGGCTGGGGCGACGGCGTTAACCTGCTGGCGGCGGAGCACCTGCAGGAGCCGATCAAGGCCGCGCGTCCGGCGGAGCTCGCGGCCGAGATGGGCGGCGGCAGCGACCGCAACGCCATTCCGCTCTACGAAGTCGGCAAGCTCGACGTCGTCAGCAACCTGCTCACCGACTTTCCCGTGCGCACCTCGTCGCTGCGCACGCTGGGCGCGCATGCCAACGTGTTCGCGCTGGAGTCCTTCATGGACGAGCTGGCGGAGCTGGCGGGCGCCGACCCGCTGGAGTACCGCCTGCGCCACCTCACGGACGAGCGCGCGAAGGAAGTGCTGCGCCGCGCCGCCGCGCTCGCCGGCTGGCCGAAGGGCCGCAGCGGCCGGCCGGGCGCCGCGCTCGGCCTGGCGTTCGCGCGCTACAAGAACAAGGCGGCGTACTCGGCCGTCGTGGTGGAGCTGGTGCTGGAAGAGGACATCCGCGTGCTCGGCGCGTACTCCGCCGTGGACGCCGGCCTGGCGGTCAATCCCGACGGCGTGGTGAACCAGATCGAGGGCGGCATCCTGCAAAGCCTGAGCTGGACACTGCGCGAGGCGGGGCGCTTCGAGGACGGGCGCGCCGCCAGCGTCGATTGGGAGAGCTACCCGATCTTCCACTTCGCCGACATTCCTGCGGAGGTCCGGGTCGAGGTAATCCAGCGTGTGGGCGAAGCCCCGCTCGGCGTGGGCGAGGCGTCGCAGGGCCCGACCGCCGCCGCCGTCGCCAACGCGCTCGCGCGCGCCGCCGGCATGCGCTTTCGCCATCCGCCGCTCAACCGCGAGCGCATCGCCGCGGAGATGACGCGTGCCTGAAGCAAGCTTCAAGCTCGATCGCCCTGCCGTCGCGCTGGTCACCGGTGCGAGCCGCGGGCTGGGCCGGGCCATCGCGCTGGGTCTCGCCGACATCGGCTGCGACGTCGCGGTGAACTACGCCCGCAATGCCGACGCCGCGAACGCCGTGGCGGAAGAAATCCGCGAGCGCGGCCGCCGCGCCATCGCCGCGCAGGCCGACGTCTCGAACGCCGCCGCGGTGGAGGCTCTGGTGCAGCGCGTCTCGGACGAACTCGGCGCCCCGGGCGTGCTGGTCAACAACGCCGGCATCGGCCCGCTCAGCCCGGTGTTCGAGACCGGCGAGCGCGAGTTCGACGAGGTGATGGCCGCCAACCTGAAGTCCGCGTTCCTCGTCACGCGCGCCGTCATCGGCGGCATGCGCGAGCGCAAATGGGGCCGGCTCATCTTCCTCTCGTCGATCGCGGCGCGCGTGGGCGGGATCATTTCGGCGCCCTACGCCGCGAGCAAGGCCGGCATCGAGGGCCTCATGCACTACTACGCCACGCAGATGCTGCCGCACGGCGTCACCTCCAACGCCATCTCTCCGGGCTTCATCGCCACCGACATGCTGAAGAACGCGAAGCTGCCGCCGCCGGAGCAGATGCCCTTCGGCCGGCTGGGCGACCCGCAGGAGGTCGCGCTGGTCGCGCAGCTCCTCGTGGCCAACGGCTTCATGACCGGGCAGACGATCCAGGTTAGCGCGGGCCGGTACCAGACCTGACCAGACCTGACATGAGCGTCTACGACGTCGTCATCATCGGCAGCGGGCACAACTCGCTCATCGCGGCCGCCTACCTCGCGCGCGCCGGACTCACGGTGGGCGTGTTCGAGGGCCGCTCGCAAATCGGCGGCGGCACCATCACCGAGGAGCTGACGCTGCCCGGCTTCAGGCACGACACCTTCTCCACCGGCCATCCCTGGCTCGCTTCCAACCCGGTCATGAGCCAGGATTCGCTCGGCCTGTTCCGGCGCGGCCTGCGCTACGTCGGGCATGATCCCCTGGCGGTCATCACACTCGGCAACGGCGAGCCGCTGACCATCTGGAAAAGTCCGGAGCGCACGGCGCAGGAACTCGCGCGGCACTCGCCGCGGGACGGCGCCGCGTGGATCGGGATGGTCGGCCGCTGGCGCACGCTCTCCGCGGTGTCGAAGGCGGTCGCCGGGACGGCGCCGGGAAATCCACCGCAGGTCACGGACCAGGCGCTGAACGAGTTCAAGTCCGCGGCGGGCCTGAGCGCCTGGGAACTGGCGCACCGCACGTTCGAATCAGAGGCTGCCCGGGCCGCCGCGCTGTGGTTCGCCGCGATCGCGGTGCAGCCGGTCGAGCGTCCCGGCACCGGCCTCCTGCCCATCTCGGTGCTGGGCGAATGGGAACGCTTCGGATGGATCAACGCCATCGGCGGCTCCTCGCAGCTGTCCGAGGGCCTGGCGACCGTGGTGCGCGAAGCCGGCGGCACCCTCCGCACGGACGCGCCGATCCGCAGCATCGTCGAGCGCGACGGCAAGGCGGCGGGCGTGCTCACCGATCGCGGCGAGTTCGTGGCGGCGAAGAAGGCCGTCATCTCCGGCGTGCACTTCGCCCGGCTCGGCGAATTGCTGCAGGCCCCGCTGCCGGCGCCTTTCGCGGCGCGCACGAAGGAATGGCGCATCGGACCTTCGCTCTTCGTGGTGCATCTCGCCGTGCGCGGCAACCAGAGCGTGCGCACCGCGCAGGGATCGGTGCCGGCCGTGCTCGCCGGCCGCGCCTCCACCGCCGGCATCCGTGCGCAGTTCGCCGCAGTCGCGGACGAGCGCCTGCCGACGCATGCGGAGTCCTATTTCCTCTCCATCTGCTCCACGGTCATCGATCCTTCGCGCGCGCCCGCGGGCAGCGGCGTGATCAAGCTGGTCACCAGCGCGCCCTACGCGCTCGAAGGCGAGCCGGCCAACTGGGACGAAGCCAAGGACGAGTTCGCGGGCTGGCTCCTCGAGCAGTACGCCGGCGTGGTCGACTCCTACCAGCCGGGCAGCGAGCTGGCCCGGAAGGTGTACAGCCCGCGCGATATCGAGCGGACCAATCCCAGTTTTTTCCGCGGCGGGCCGCAGGGCGGCGAGATGGTGCCGGACCAGATGGGCCTGAACCGCCCGGTGCCGGGCTGGGCGAACTACCGCATGCCGCTGCAGGGCCTCTACCAGACCGGCTCGACGACGCATCCCGGCGGCCTGGTCTCCGGCTTTCCCGGCCAACTATGCGCTGAAGCGGTACTGCAGGATCTCGGGCATGACACGACGAAAATGACCGAGCCCGGTCCCGGCGCCATGCCACTGCATTGCGAAGTCCTGGACACTTCCCGCCGCGCGTGAGTCGAGGGTGGCGGAAGGAAGTGGCGGAGAGAGTGGGATTCGAACCCACGGTACGTGATTAGCGTACACACGCTTTCCAAGCGTGCGCCTTAAGCCGCTCGGCCATCTCTCCGGCGCAGCGGGATTTTACCCGAGCCGGCGGCGGCGCCGTCCCAAAAGAAAAAGCCCGCGCCAGGCGGGCTTTTTCCCTGAGGCAAGAACGGCCGCGCTAGAGCACCGCCTCGTTGTGGCTGATGTCGCGGTCCTTGACCTCTTTCAGGAACAAGGTCCCGATCACCAGCGTCATCAGCGCCACCACGATCGGATACCAGAGACCGTAGTAGATGTCGCCGGTCGCTGCCACCATCGCGGTAGCGGTCAGCGGCAGCATGCCGCCGAACCAGCCGTTGCC
>JAYSLR010000120.1:0-3038 GCA_043725365.1 Rhizobacter sp.
GGTCGGGCCGCTTGCGGCCCAAGTCGGCATGTTTGAGGTCCTGTACCCAGGGCCGAGTTTGCCGACTTGCCCCGCGTAGCGAGCAGCGCAGGGCACCCCTCGCGCAGCGAGGGGCGCGGCTTCAGCCCTCGCCGGCCTGGGCGCTCTCGCCTTTGCCGCTGCGACGATTGAAGTCCGACTCGCGGCACAGGCAGCGAACGGCGGCAATGGGCCGATACCGGACCACCGCCGTCGGAATGCTTCGCAAGCAGCGGGTGGTGTGCAACGCGATGGGGCGGCACGCGACATGATGGCGGCGCTGCTGGAGGTGCGCGACCTGGTCAAGCGCTACAAGCTGCCGCGCGAGCGGCTGCTCCAGGCTGCGCCGGTGGTCGAGGCGTTGTGCGGCGTCAGCTTCACGGTACAGGCCGGGCGCAGCCTGGGGATCGTCGGCGAATCGGGATCGGGCAAGTCGACGCTGGCGCGGCTGGTGATGGCGCTCGAGAGGCCGAGCGAAGGCAGCGTGCGGCTGCTGGGCCGCGACCTGAGCGCGCTGTCGCACACGGAGCTGCGTGACGCACGGCGTGACTTCCAGATGGTGTTCCAGGATCCGTACGGCTCGCTCGATCCGCGCCAGCGCGTCGGCCGCATCGTCGCCGAGCCGCTGATCGGTGTCGACGCACCGGCGACGCGTGCGCGAGTCGCCGAATCGCTCGACGCGGTCGGGCTGCGCGCGAGCGATGCCGACAAGTACCCGCACGAGTTCTCCGGCGGGCAGCGCCAGCGCATCGCGATCGCGCGTGCGCTGATCACGCGGCCGAAGCTGATCGTCGCCGATGAACCGGTCAGCGCGCTCGACGTCTCGGTGCAGGCGCAGGTGCTCAACCTTCTCGCCGAGCTGCAGCAGCAGTTCGGCGTGACCTACCTGTTCATCAGCCACGATCTGGCGGTGATCGACCACGTCTGCGACGAGGTCGCGGTGATGCGCTCCGGCCGCATCGTCGAGCACGGCACGACCGAGCAGGTGCTGCAGCAACCGGCCCACGAGTACACGCGGGCACTGCTGGCCGCGATCCCGGGTGTCGGCGGGTTCCGCTAGAGTCGCTGCTGCGCCAGGCGCCGCCGATGCCGGCGACCGGCGCGTCCGAATGAACCGCATGCCACAGGAGTGAGCCGATGAAGCCGCAACCCCGTCTCGTCACCCGCACGCTGGCGACCACCATGACCGCCGCCGCGCTGCTGGCCTGCGCCGCCTTCGCGACCGGTGCGCAGGCACAGGCCCGCAAGGACAGCGTCGTCCTCGGCATGATCCTGGAACCCGCGCCGGGCCTGGATCCGACGGTGGCGCCGGCGGCCGCGATCGGCGAGATCGTCCACTACAACATCCTCGAAGGCCTGACCAAGATCAACGTCGACGGCAGCATCGTGCCGCTGCTGGCCGAGAGCTGGAAGATCGATCCCGACGGCAAGGTCTACACCTTCAAGCTGCGCAAGGGCGTCAAGTTCAGCGACGGCGAGGCCTTCGACGCCAGCGACGTGAAGTTCAGCTTCGAGCGCGCGAAGGCGCCGGGCTCGACCAACAAGGCGAAGAAGGCGGTGTTCGACAACATCAGCCGCATCGACACGCCCGACCCGAGCACCGTGATCATCGTGCTGAACCAGCCGGACGGGAACTTCCTGTTCCGCATGGGCGAGAACACCGCGGTGATCCTGGACCCGAAGAGCGCGCCGACCGAGGCGACCAGGCCGGTCGGCACCGGCCCGTTCAAGCTCGACGCGTGGGCGAAGGGCTCGTCGATCACGCTGGGCAAGAACGACGCCTACCGCAACCCGGCGGCGATCAAGATGAAGAAGGTGACGTTCCGCTTCATCAGCGACCCGGCCGCGCAGGTCGCGGCGCTGCTGGCCGGCGACATCGACGGCATGCCGCGCTTCGGCGCGATCCAGAGCCTGAAGCAGTTCCAGGGCGATCCGCGCTTCACGGTCGTCGCTGGCGGCACCGAGGGCAAGACGATCATCAGCATCAACAACAAGAAGAAGCCGTTCGACGACGTGCGCGTGCGCCGCGCGCTGGCCGCCGCGATCGACCGCAAGGCGGTGATCGACGGCTCGCAGGAGGGCTACGGCAAGCCGATCGGCAGCCACATGGTGCCGAGCGACGCCGGCTACGTCGACCTGACGAACGTGAACCCGTACGACCCCGAGAAGGCCAAGGCGCTGCTGAAGGAAGCCGGCGTGACGACGCCGCTGAACGTCACGCTGACCCTGCCGCCGCCGCCGTACGCGCGCAAGGGCGGCGAGATCGTCGCGGCCGAGCTGGCCAAGGTCGGGATCGTCGCGAAGATCGAGAACGTCGAATGGGCGCAGTGGCTGTCCGGCGCGTTCAAGGGCAACTACGACCTGACGCTGATCAGCCACGTCGAACCGCTCGACTTCGACCGCTACGCCGACCCGGCCTACTACTGGGGCTACGACTCGAAGGCCTTCAAGGACTTGTTCGCGAAGTACAACAGCACGACCGACGCGAAGGGGCGCCTGAAGCTGCTCGGCGACATCCAGCGCCAGCTCGCGACCGACTCGGTCAACGTCTACCTGTACCAGCTGCCGCAGTTCGCGGTCGCGAAGAAGCAGCTGAAGGGCCTGTGGAGCAGCTCGCCGATCTTCGCGAACGACCTGGGCGCGCTGTCATGGCAATGACGGCCCGGACATGACAGCCTTGCACGACCTGAGCGCGGTCGAACTGCTCGCCGCGTACCGGGATGGCACGCTGTCGCCGGTCGAGGTCGCGCGCGACGTGCTCGCGCACATCCGCGCCTGGGAGCCGCACCTGCATGCGACCTACGCGCTCGATGCCGACGCGGTGCTCACGCAGGCCGAGGCCGCGCAGGCGCGCTGGCTGAAGGGCGCGCCGCGCGGCGCGCTCGACGGCGTGCCGGTGACGATCAAGGAAAACATCGCGACCAAGGGCTTGCCGGTGCCGCTGGGCACGGCGGCCACCGAACTCGTGCCGGCGCCGCAGGACGCACCGCCGGCCGCGCGGCTGCGTGAGGCCGGCGCGG
>JAYSLR010000121.1:0-7085 GCA_043725365.1 Rhizobacter sp.
AGCACCGGCGCCGGCACCGGGTCGAAGCGCAGGAAGGCACCGAGCGGCAGCGCGACCTTGGCCGCGTTGGCGTCGTCCAGGCTCAGGCTGTTGCCGGCCAGGTCCACGGCGCGCAACCGGCAGTCGTACGAGTGGCCGAAGCGCAGACGCGGCAGGCTGCCCGGCGGCACCGTAAAACGCACGTCCAGACCGAGGTTGCCGGCCGGAGCATCGGCATCGCTCGCGCTGGCGCCGTCGATGCCGATGTGCCGGCCGGGCCGCGGCGCCGCGAGGCTCCAACCCTGCCAGCGAAACCAGGTCTCGTGCGCCCAGGGGCCGCTTTCCGCGGAACCCGGCAATGCCGGATCGAAGGCGTGAAAGCCGATCGTCCCTTCATCGGCGGGCCAGTCGCGCGTGAAACCTGCGCTGGTGAATCGATAGCGGCCCTGGCGCTGGCACAGCGAGCGCCAGGTCGGCTCGCCATGGACGCGGATGTCGACGCGAAAGCCCTGCAGCACTGGCTCGGCGCCCAACTTCAGCGGAGCGGCGTCGTCAGCATTGGCGAGCCCGACGTCGAGCTCGGCCTGCGCTCGGATGAGCGCGGCGAGCCGCGCGCCGTGCGCCTCGCGCGCCAGCGCCAGCCCGTCGCTGCGCGGCGTCGGCAGCGGCGCGCTGGCGAGCGCGTCGGCGACCGAGGCCCCGCGCGCGATTTCGGCATGAAAGCGTGCTGCCGCGCTGCGCACGCCGTGGTGCAGTTCGCTCAGGTTGACGTCGACGCTGCAGAGGTCGTCGTCCGGGCTCGCCGGCATGAGCATGCGGTCGCTCAGGTCGGTGTCGCCGGCGAAGTCGTCACGAGAGGCAGAGACGAAACGCTCGCCCGGGCCGAACTCGTAGCGTGTCGCCAGCGTCGGCTCGAGCGCCGCGCCCGCCGCGGGGCTGGGTGCCGCGAGCCGCACGCTCAGCCAGCCGCGCGCGGGCAGCGCCAGTTCGTCGACCGGCAGTTCGAAATCGAACAGCAGGCCGAGTGCGCGCATCAGCGCCGGGTAGCGCGACGCGACGGCGATCGCGGCATGCAGGTCGAAGTCCGGCGGCGCGTGCTGGAAGTTCTTGTCCTTCGCCGCCGCGTAGCGCGCCTTCGCACCGTCGGACAAGCCGTTGTAGAAGCTCGCCATGCGGTCCATCTCGAGCACCTCGGCGCTGAAGCCGGAGTCGGGCGCGGCGGCGGCGACCGTCGTGCGCGACAGGGTGCCCAGTTGCGCCTGCAGGTCGCGCGTCACCCGTCGCAATGCATGGGCCGCTTCGGGCGTAGCGGGGAAGAGCCGCGTCCAAGGCGGGACGATCGCGAGTTGCGCCTGAGGGCGAGGCGGCGAGAAAAGAGGCACGCGGTACGGCGTCACCAGCGCATCGCGCGCTGCCCGCACGCTGTAGCTGCCCACGGGCGCGCCTGTGGCGGCGGGCAGTTCGTGTGGCTCGATCGCGAGCGTGTCGGGCAGCAGCGCGCGCCACACCGTGTCGTCGGGCAGCGTCGGGTCGATCGGGCTCACACCAACGTCGCCCGCGCTGCGGATGTCGCTCCACGGCGCATTGCCGTCGGCACTGGCGCGCAACTCGAAGCGGCAAGCGCGCGCCTTGCTGGTCCAGGCGCCGCTGCCGTCACTGCCGGACAGCAGCGGGCATGCCGCCAGTGTCGCGGCGCCGCTGACCCTCGGTGCGAGGCGCACCGACAGGCGCAACAACAGGCGCCCAGTCGCATCGCGGCGCAAACCGTCGGGCAGCGTGATCCACAGCAGTCGGGTGGTGACGGTCGGGTCGGACATGGTGGCCTCTCGCTCAGGTTCTGGTGGCTCGCGCGGGCTCAGGCAAAGCTGGCGAAATACACCTGCCAGTCGTCGCGGCTGTTGCCGAATGCGCGCTCCACGCCTGGCAGCGGCAGGGCGACCTGCGTCTGCAACTGCGCCGGCTGCGCAGCGCCGCTGTTGCCACCGACGATGAACTCGCGCCGCATCGACACGGTCACGCTCTTCGACAGGCAGCCGAGCGACACCTCGACCATCAGGCTCGCTTCGCCCCAGATGACCTTGACCGTGTCGCTCGATTGGTAGGTGAGGCCCAGGTAGAGCTCGACATGCAGGCTCAGGATGCCGAGCACCGTGAGCTCGCCGCCGGCACGCACGAAGCCGGTGATCTCGGTGCTGGTCGGCACGTAGTGCATGTAGACGCCGACCGCGACGTGTGCGCTGCCGCTGGCCACGCCGAGGTCGAGCGCCACGCTCGCCGCCACTTCGACCGCGAGTTCGATGCTGCGCGGCCCGTCCGCACCGACCTCGATGGCGAAGAAGCCGCCGCCACCGACGAAGGCCACGGTGACGAGGAAGTGATGGTCCTTCTCGCCGAAGTTGAAATCGAACGCAAGCGGCTTGGCGTCGAGCGGGATCGCGAGGCCCACACCGATGCGGATGTTCTCGAGGTTGAACACACCGATGCCGAGGTTCGGCAGCGCCAGCGCATAGCCGACCCGGAGCACGCCGCCGGCCAGGGTGACCGAAGGCCCGGTGCCGAGCAGCTTGCTGGCTTCTTCGAGCAGCGGCTGAAGGAAGTCGATGTTGCCGAGCAGACGCAGCGGGCCGGGGACCGTGGTCAGGTCGGCGAGCGCGAAACTCAGCTCGGGCTTGCGGCCGCTGCGCTGCGTCAACTGCATCCGGCGCACCGCCACCGAGACCAGGCCTGCGAACCCGATTTTGAAATCATCGACCGTCGCGATGACCAAGGATTCCGGATCGGCCGAGGGCCGCAGCTTCAGGCTCGAGTGCAATTGGATCGGGCCCTTCACGCCCACTGCGCCGGAGCCCGCCGGGGCGGCGTCGAAGCTCAGCGTGACGCCGGCGCCGGTCGAGGACGTGACGTAGGGCATCCAGTCGTACGCGATCTCGACCTGCGTGCCGCTGCGCGTCGTCACGAGCCGGGGTGCCGCATCCAGCGCGGCGCCACCGTCGATGGAAGGCAGCACGTCGAGCAGGCTGACGCCGCCGAACAACTGCGGCGCCGCCTGGCCGAAGAAGTCCACCGGGTTGAAACTCGGCACCGCGGCGGCGAGTTGCGTCAGATCGCCGCCGAGCGGTCCGTGGCTTTGCGACAGCCCGGTGATGACCATGTCCGGCGTGGCCAGACCACTGCCGTTGGCGCCGCCGAACTGCAGCGCCACCGGCGCGAGCAGGTTCGCGAAGACGCCAGCCGGGTTGTCTCCCTTCACGTAGTCCGCGAAGTAGCTGATGTCGACCGTGCCATCGCCCGGCAGGTGCGCGAGTTGCGCCGCGTCGGACAGCCGCACGCGCGCGTTCGCGATGCGCGGCAGGGCCGCATCCGGATCAGCCGCCGCACCAGGCAGCGGCAGCGAAGACACGTTGCGCACGGCGATGCCGAACTGCAGTCCGAAGGTGTCGAGGTCGGCATGGCCGCCAGACTGCGGCGGCGCGAACGCGATGCGCTTCGGCGCCGCCGAGAAATCCTGCCAGCCGTAGGCCGTGGCCAGGTTGTAGGCGGTGATCACGTCGTCGAGCTTCGCGTCCTCGAAGCCGTCGGGCACGAAGATCGCCATCGCCGCCACCTCGACCAGGCGCCCGCGCGCATCGTCGCTCACGTCGAGGTCGCGCAGGTGCATCGGAAAGTGCATCGGGAGGTCGTCACCGCCGGCCGGGTTCGGCAGGAAGACCCAGAACGGCGACCCCGCCGCGTAGGGCGCGACGACCGGATGCTGCGCCGGCGGGCTGATCTCGGGGGTGCGCCCGATCAGCATCTCGGCTTCGGTGAACGGCAGGTCGCGCCGGCTCGGGAAGTGGCGCAGGCGCTGCGTGATGACGATGTGGTCGTGCTCGATCAGGTAGGCGCTGTTCTGGCCCGGGCCGACCGGCCCCGCGCCGAAATGCCGCTCGGCCACCGAGACCAGCGCCGCGCGGTGGCCCCACGGCAGCAGCCAGCCCAGCTGCGTGACTTCGACCTTCTGGTCGCGCCCCATCGCGACGTGCTGCAACCAGTGCGCCACCATCCCCGAGTTGAGCGCCACGTTCCAGTGCCCTTCGGCCTCGAGCCAGCCGCCGAGCGAGGCGAGCATCAGGCGCCGGCAGTCGATCAACGCCTCGTCGCGGCCGAGCTTGGTGTTCTCGACGATGTCGCGGCGCTTCGTGCCGTCCATCAGGTTGGCGATCGGATCGGCCGGCAACTGGGCGGCGATGTCGTCCGGCGAAGTCACTGCGCGCAAGCGCCGCGCGGCGAGGGCCGCGGCGCTGTCGCGCTCGTCAATGAAAGGGCCGTGCGGGCCGTTGCGCCGCACGCCCAGGCGTGTCGTCGCGAGCGCGTAGCGCTCGCCCGAAGGCAGCGCCGGCAGCGGCGTCCATCCGGTCTCGCTGCCCGGCGAGAGCCCGAGGCGATACGGCAGCTCGACGAGCGTTTGCAGCGCCGAAGGCGGACCGTCGGTGAGCGGCTCGTTCAGACGCTGGGCGTAGGCCGACCAGTCGAACAGTGCACTGTCGAGCGCGATGGCGGCGCGCCCGGCGGGCACCGCAAAGGCCAGCCGCGACGGCTCGGCCAGCCGGCTCGGCAGCGGCGGCGCGGGCACCACGTCGGTGAAGCTCGGCTCCACCAGATGCTGCGGCGCGAAGCTCGCGACCAGCGTGCCGTCGACTCCTGGCAGCGCCGGTGCGAGCGTCGGCGGGCCTGCCGCGCCGGCGCTCAGCGCCATGTTGGTGAAGTCCAAGCGCAGCACGAACAGGTCGGCGCTGCGCAGCATCGCCAACGCGACGTCGCGCAGCACCAGCGTGGCCTCGGCAGCCGTGGCGCCCAGCTGCAGCCAGTTGCGCAGCTTCGCCGCATCGGGGCGCGTGCTGGCCGGCACGACGGACAACAGACCGCGCACCGCGGCCGCCTCGGCGATGCAGTCGGCCGGCGCGGCGGCCACGCTCGAGTACGGCAGATCGCAGGCGAGCAGCGTGGAGGCGGTGCCGTCGAACGCGACGGCGAAATTGCTCACCGTCGGTTCGAGCGTGCGCGCGCCGAGCCGAATGCCGACCGCACCCACCGGGAGCCAGAGTTCGTCGGTGACGGCCCCGGCGTGCAGCTCGGCGTGCGCTGGCGTGCCGTCGAAGAACCAGCGCAACACGCCGCGCGCGAGGCTCACGACGACCGGCTGGCCCGCCGCATCGCCGAGCCCGCCGCCGAGCGTCAGCGTGTACTGCTGCGCGAGCGAACGGGTCGCGTACTGCACCGCCTGGCGGCGGCGCCCGTCGAGGTTCTCGCCGACTTCGGCGAGTGCGTTGTCGTACAGGTCCGCAACCGCGTGCAGCTCACCCACCGGCGTGTGCAGCGTCGGCAGTAGCACGCGCCAGGGCGCGGCGCTGCCCAGCGTGAGCCGGCTGCGCAGTGGCGGCGCCACGTCGGCCGCGAACAGCACGCGGTCGGTCGGTGGCAGCAGCGTCAGCTGCAGGCTTGCGACGCCGAGCACGCCAGCCGGGCCGCTGACTTGCGCCAGCCCCGGCGCCGCCAGCGCGATGAAGCCCGGCCTGAACTGCACGGTCACGGGCGCGGTGGCGACGATGCCCAGCGTCTGGTCCGGGCCGACCCCGCACACGTTGCCGCCCACGGTCAGGCTGGCGGTCGCGGTGCCGTCGTAATTCACGTCCGAGCTGTACTGGCCACTGCCGAAAGACCAGCCGAGTTCGACGTCGATCTCGACACCGTCGGGCGAATTCAGACGGCTCACCTGCAGCGTGAAGTCGGCCGGCAGGTCGGTGCCGGGAAAGCGGGCCGCCGTCAACGTGACCGTGAGGATCCTCGATTTCAGCGGCCCGACGAACCTGCGTCGCACGCCGAGTGTCGGCTGGCCTGCGAACCAGCGCCGATCGAAGAGCCAGGCGACGCGCCCGTCGCTCATCACCATCGAGACACTCTGCGCCCCGTCGGCATCGCTGCCGACGACGATCTTGAAACCCAGGAAGTCGTCGGTGAGGTAGGTCAGCGGGCCCGGCGCGGGCAGCGGCAACGGCAGCGCGCGTACCCGTGGGGCGCCGTCGGGCGCGTCCAGCGCGAGCCGCATGCCGTCAGGCGTTGTCGCGAGCGTCACCTCACCGTGGATGCCGAGCGAGAACAGGTTGCCGGTGATGCCCTGGTCGATCTGCACACGAAAGAAGTCGGCCGGCAGCACACGCAGCCGCAAGGCGCCGGTCCACGTGGGTGGCAGCCCGCCGATGTCGGGCAGGCCGAGCAGCCGGCTCACTGCGCTCACGTCCACCTCCACCGGGAAGCCGTGGAAGCGCAACGCCGGCGTGCCGGCGCCCGACAGGCAGCCGCCGGCGGCCGCATCGAAGGTGGGGTCGTAGACGAAGCGCCCGTCGATGCCGATCGCGAAGAACAGGTTGCACACCACGCCCGAACCCTGCTGCACCATGTAGTAGGGCTGCGGCAGCATGCGGCAGGTGTGTACCAGCAGCCACGGGTCGCTGCCCATCGGGATCGAGGCGAACAGCACGCCGCCGCCGGCGCCGTGCGCGAGCTCGCTGGCGTCGAACGAGACCTCGAGGCCGACGAGCGTCAGCAGAGCGCTGTCGCGGCCGCTGGCAAGCGCATCGAAGGCCGGATCGAAATCGATCGTGCCCAGCGGCGTGACAGTGAACGCGAAGTCCGTGTACACGCCGGACTGCACCTGGACCGAGTAGGTTCCGGCCGCAAGTTGCAGCGTCTGCACCTGCCGCGCATCAAGCCAGCCAAGCTGGGTTTGGGGCAGCAGAATCTGCCGGTAGTACAGCGCCGTGGCGTCGATTTGCACCGTGTAGTCGCTCACGCGGACCTCCCCGCAGGAAGACGCCGACGTTCCACCCGACCCACTGTCCGGCGAATGCGGCCTCCCGTGCGCAACCAGACCCACGTAAGCGCGCTTTTATTCCCCCGCTTCTGGCGACCTTCGGGATGCACTTGCCGCCCGTCCGGGCGGAGAACGTGCATGGCTTTGGCTGAAAGCTCGACGTGCCCGCCGCATCATTCAGATGCCACGCCCGCCTTCCCGTGCGCGAGTCCCTGGACGAAAGCCGCCAGGTCGGCACCGTTGAGGTCGGACGCGG
>JAYSLR010000122.1:0-5811 GCA_043725365.1 Rhizobacter sp.
TGTCGGCGAGCCCGGCCCAGGATCGCGACGACCAGTACCTGGCCGAAGCCGCCGACATCTATGACCTCGAGCGCCGCATGCGCCAGGTCGATTCAGGCCGCCACAACCTGTACGCCATCGGCTCCTACGGCATCTTCATGCGCTGAGCCCGCGGCGCTCCTCGGAGCGCCTTGCGCGTCGCCGCCCCGGCGACGCGCTGCAGCAGCCAGTTCGGCGTGGCGCGTGCGGCCAGGGTCGCCGCCCGATCGACGGCACCCGGCGCACAGCGCGGCGACCGTCACGCCGCTGCCCGTCGGCCCTTCCGCCAGCGCCTCGAGCCTGGCGACGCTTCGGGCGACCCGCACCAGCGCGTGCCCGTCGTCCGCGACGCAGCGCGAGCGCCTCGCCGATGACATCAAACGAAACACGCCGATACCGCGCCGAAAGGACGCCGCGGCGCCGCACCCGCACGATGAGCCCGTGTTCGAAACACAAACCCCTTCACCACTCCCGCAAGGAAGAACCATGAAACGCTGGCTCAAGCGAACCCTCATCGGCGTGTTCGGCGCCTCGATCCTGATCGGCGGCCTGACCGCCTGCGGCCACGGCGGCCACCACGGCAACTGGAACCTGAGCGAGGCCGACTCCGCGAAGATGCGCGAACGCATGCTCGAGCGCGTCGGCACGCAGCTCAAGCTCGACGACGCGCAGAAGCAGCGCCTGACCGTGCTCGCCGACAAGCTGCGCGAACAGCGCGCAGCGCTGATGGGCGCGAGCGACCCGCGCGCCGATTTCCAGGCGCTGATGGCTGGCCCGACCTTCGATCGCAACGGCGCCCAGGCGCTGGTCGAGGCGAAGACCGCGGCGCTGCGCGGCAAGAGCCCCGAGGTGATCGCGGCGGCGGCCGACTTCTTCGACAGCCTGCGGCCCGACCAGCAGCAGCAGGTGCGCGAGTTCATGGCCAGGCGCCGCGGCGGCGCGCACCGCTCCTGACGCGCGGCCGGCGGCGCAGCGGACAATCCCGACCATGCGCCGCCTCCTGCTGATCGACGACGACGAGCGGCTCGCCGCCCCGCTCGCCGCGTTCTTCGCCCGCTTCGAGTTCGCGCTCGATGCGGCGACGACACCGAGTGCCGGGCTGGCGCTGCTGCGCGCGCAGGCCTATGACGCCGCGATCCTCGACGTGATGCTGCCCGAGATGGACGGCTTCGAGCTGTGCCGCACGATCCGCCGCGACAGCGAGCCGGCCCTCAGGGAGCTGCCGATCATCATGCTGACCGCGCGCGGCGATGTGATGGACCGCGTCGTCGGCCTGGAGATCGGCGCCGACGACTACCTGCCCAAGCCCTTCGAGCCGCGCGAGCTGCTGGCACGGCTGCAGACCGTGCTGCGGCGTGCGCGCGTGCCGGCCGAGGCCGCGAAACGCCTGCGCTTCGACGGGCTGGAGATCGACCTCGAACGCCGCCGCGTCGACAGCGCCGGGCGCGCGATCGAGCTGACGAGCACCGAGTTCGACCTGCTGGTGCTGCTCGCGAGCGAACCGCACAAGGTCTTCAACCGCGACGAGATCCTGAACCGGCTGCGCGGCATCGAGGCCGACCTGCACACGCGTGCGGTCGACATCCTGATCAGCCGGCTGCGCAAGAAGCTCGAGCCGCTGGACCCGATCAAGACGCTGCGCAACGCCGGCTACACCTTCGCCGGAGCGCGCGCTTGAGCGGCGCCACGCTGCGCCGGCGCTGGCGCCAGGCCCGGCACTCGCTGCGTGCGCGCCTGACGGGGCTGTTCCTGCTGCTTGCGCTGGCGATGACGCTGACCCTGGTCGGCGCGATGCAGGCGGTGATGCGCGACGGCTGGCAGGAGCTCGCGCGGCCGCTGGTCGGCGACTACATCGATCGCCTGACGGCCGAGATCGGCACACCGCCCGACATCGCGAAGGCGCAGGCCCTGGCGCGGCGCCTGCCGCTGCGCATCCGCATCGCCGGGCCGGTCGTCAACTGGTCGTCGCAGCCCGGCGACACGCGCGCCGCCCGGCAGCCGCCGCCGCACGCCGACGCCGAGCGGCCGGCGAGTCTGTGGCGCCCGACGCGGCTGCTCGCCGACGGCCACCGCGTCAGCTTCAGGCTGGCGCTGCTGCCGCGCGACGACGCGCCCGAGGACCGCACGCGCCTGATCGGCTGGGGCACCTTGCTGGTGCTGCTGACGCTCGTCGCCCTCGTCTTCGCGCGCGTGCGCCGCATGCTGCGGCCGCTGGCGGACATCCGCGCCGGTGCGATCCGCTACGGCGCCGGCGACTTCTCGCGTCCGATCACGCCGCGCGCGCACGACGAGCTCGGCGAACTCGCCCGGCAGATCAACGGCATGGCCGACGGCCTGCACCACCTGCTCGACGCGAAGCGCCAGCTGCTGCTCGCGATCAGCCACGAACTGCGCTCGCCGCTGACACGGGCGCGCCTGAACGCCGAGCTGGTCGGGGAAGGCACGGCGCGCGACGCGCTGCTGCACGACCTGGCCGAGATGCGCGACCTGATCACCGACCTGCTGGAAAGCGAGCGCCTGGCGGCCGGCCACGCCGCGCTGCACACCGAGGCGCTCGACCTGAACGCGCTGCTGCGCGAGGTCGTGGCGGCGCAGTTCGGCGGGCGCGACCTCACGCTGGCGCTCGATGCGCGGCTGCCCGTGCTGGCGCTGGACGCGGCGCGCATGCGGCTGCTGCTGCGCAACCTGATCGACAACGCGCTGCGGCATAGCGCCGACGCCGCCGTCGCGCCCGTCATCGCGACGCGCTTCGACGCCGATGACGTGTGGCTGACGCTGCGCGACCACGGCCCCGGTGTCGACGACACGCAGCTGCCGCTGCTGGCCCAGGCCTTCTACCGCCCCGACAGCGCACGCCAGCGCGCGACCGGCGGCGTCGGGCTGGGCCTGTACCTGTGCCGGCTGGTGGCGCAAGCGCACGGCGGCGCGCTGACGCTTCGCAACGCCAACCCGGGGCTGGAGATCGAGGTGCGGCTGCCGCGACGCGACGCGCCCGCGCCGGGCTGAGCGCGCGCGGCTACTTCTTGCGTGTCTTTTCCCAGTCGCGCAGCGCGGCCAGCGTGTTGGTCACGTGCTTGCTCGGGTTCAGGCTCTGGTAGCTGTAGATGATCGAGTGATCGGGCGTGATCACGTAGGACACGCGGTTCGCGAAGTCCGGCATGATCATCATCGCCGCGTCGTAGGACTTGATCACGGTCTTCTTCTCGTCGGCGGCGACCGGGAACTTGCCCTGGCAGGCCTGCGTCGAGAACTTGAGCTGCGTGGCGATGTCGTCGGTCGAGACGCCGATCACGGTGGCGCCGAGCGCCGCGAACTGGTCGGTCGCCTCGGCGAACTCGTGGGCCTCGGCCGAGCAGCCGGCCGTGAACGCGGCCGGGAAGAAGTACAGCACGACCGGCCCCTTCGCCAGCGACTGGGCGAGCGAGAAGTCGAACTGCCTGCCGGCCAGCGCGGCCGGCGCGGTGAAGTCGGGGGCCTTGTCGCCGATGTCCAGCGACGCCCAGGCCGGCGACACCCCTGCCGATGCGACCAGCAGGGCGGCCGCGATCCTCTTCGTCGTCATCATCATCGACTCCTTGCGTTTGCACGTCGTGCCGACCGCGGCCGATCTTGCCAGAACGGTGATCTCCCTGCCCACGAACGCCGGTTCCCGGTGGACGCAGCCGCGGACCTTAGGCAGCACGCCCTAGGTTCGACGCGATCGCGCCCGATATGATCCGGCCGCATCGAAGCGCTGTCGCCCGGCGACACCACGCGCCATCCACTCGGAGACAGCATGTACGACTACATCGTGATCGGCGGCGGCTCGGCGGGCTGCGTGCTCGCCGCGCGGCTGACCGAAGACCCGAAGCTGCGTGTGTGCCTGATCGAGGCCGGCCCGGCCGACCGCAGCGTGCTGATCCACTGCCCCGCGGGCCTGGCGCTGCTGGCGCAGACGGGCCAGGCGAACTGGGCCTTCGAGACGGTGCCGCAGCCCGGGCTGGACGGCCGGCGCGGCTACCAGCCGCGCGGCAAGGTCCTGGGCGGCTCGAGTTCGGTGAACGCGATGATCTACCTGCGCGGCCCACGCGAGGACTACGACGCCTGGGCCGCCGAGGGCAACCCGGGCTGGGGATTCGACGACCTGCTCCCGTACTTCAAGAAGGCCGAGCACAACGAGCGCGGCGCCGATGCGCTGCACGGCAGCGGCGGCCCGCTGAACGTGATGGACCTGCGCAGCCCGAACCGCTTCGGCCCGGTCTTCGTCGACGCCGCGGTGCAGGCCGGCTACCCGCGCAACGCCGACTTCAACGGGCCGGTGCAGGAAGGCGTCGGCCTGTACCAGGTCACGCACCGCAACGGCGAGCGCTGCAGCGCCGCGAAGGCCTACCTGACGCCGAATCTCGCGCGACCCAACCTGACCGTGATGACGGGCGCGCACACGACCCGCCTCCTGATGGAAGGCCGGCGCGCGATCGGCGTCGAGCTGCGTGTCGACGGCGCGCTGCGGCAGCTGAAGGCGACGCGCGAAGTGCTGCTGTGCGCCGGCGCGCTGCAGTCGCCGCAGATCCTGATGCTGTCGGGCATCGGCCCGGGCGCGCAGCTGCAGCGGCACGGCATCGCGGTCGTGCACGACCTGGGCGGCGTCGGCGCGAACCTGCACGACCACGTGGACGTGGTGCAGGTCGTCGACGCGCCGCAGCTGACCGAGCTGTTCGGCATCTCGCTGGCCGGCGCGATCCATGCGATCAAGGGCATCTTCGAATGGCGCCGCGCGCGCAGCGGCATGCTAACCACCAACTTCGCCGAGGCCGGCGGCTTCATCAAGAGCCAGCCGGGCGAGGCGCTGCCCGACCTGCAACTGCATTTCGTGATCGGCAAGCTGATCGATCACGGCCGCAAGCCGGCCTTCGGCCACGGCTACTCGTGCCACGTGTGCCTGCTGCGCCCGAAGAGCCGCGGCAGCGTGACGCTCGCCAGCGCCGACCCGCTCACCGCGCCGCTGATCGATCCGAACTTCCTGGCCGAGCGCGACGACGTGGACCGCCTGGTCCGCGGCTTCAAGCTGATGCGCCGGATCCTCGAACAACCCGCCCTCGCCGGCCACCGCGGGCGCGAGCTCGCGGCGTCGCGCGATGCGCGCAGCGACGCGCAGATCGAGGCCTTCATCCGCGGCCACGCCGACACGATCTACCACCCGGTCGGCACCTGCCGGATGGGCCTGGGGCCGATGGACGTGGTCGATGCGCAGCTGCGCGTGCACGGCGTGCAGGGCCTGCGCGTCGTCGACGCCTCGATCATGCCGCGCATCGTCGGCGGCAACACGAACGCACCGGTGATCGCGATCGCCGAGAAGGCGGCCGACCTGATCAAGGCAGCCGCCTGATCGGCGACGACGGGGCATCCGCCTTGCGGCGGCGCCTGGTCCAGAATCCGGGTCTTCCGCAGCCCCGACGAGACCCAAGCCATGAAGACCCGAGCCGCCGTTGCCTGGACATCCGGCGCCCCGCTGACGATCGAGACCGTCGACCTGGCCGGCCCGCGCGCCGGCGAGGTGCTGATCGAGGTCAAGGCCACCGGCATCTGCCACACCGACCAGTACACGCTGTCGGGTGCCGACCCGGAGGGCCTGTTCCCGGCGATCCTCGGCCACGAGGGCGCGGGCATCGTCGTCGATGTCGGCCCCGGCGTGACGAGCGTGAAGCGCGACGACCACGTCATCCCGCTGTACACGCCCGAATGCCGGCAGTGCAAGTTCTGCCTGTCGCGCAAGACCAACCTGTGCCAGCTGATCCGCGGCACGCAGGGCAAGGG
>JAYSLR010000123.1:0-11916 GCA_043725365.1 Rhizobacter sp.
ACCAGCCGCGCCTCGCTCGCCTGCAGCAGCCGGCGGACCGAGTCGATCGCCGACGCGCGCGCCCGGGCGTGCGACGCCTCGTTCGGGTAGCGCGTCAGCAGGCTGCGGTCACGGCGCGCCGCCTCCAGCCTGGCAGCGCGGGCCTCGGCCGCGATGCGTTCTCGCTCGTTGACGACGGCGCGTTCCTCGGCCGTCAGCGTCGGCGGCACGATGCGGTTGAGCGAGCCGTCGGGGTTCAGGATGCGCTGTTCTCGCCCCGAGCATTCGGCGATCAGCCGGTCCGAGGTCAGCGTCTTGCCCGACGCCGAGACGCAGGTGTAGATCGACCGGCCGCCCGCGGCCTGGCCCCAGGCCAGCGGGCCGGCGCCCGGCACCAGCAGCCACGCGAGCACCCCGCACGCACCGACGAGACGATGGATGGTTTTCATTCAGACTCCATAGCGTTCACGGTAGGCGGCCACGCGCGCGAAATGCGCACCGAGCGCCGGATCGGCGTTCGACCGCAGGTACTCCAGCAAGTCCCGGACCGTCGCGATCGAGATCACCGGCAGGCCGTACTCGCGCTCGAAGTCTTCGACGGCCGAGCGCTCGGAGAGGTGCTCGTCGGTGCCGCCGCGCTCCATGCGGTCGAGCGCGATCAGCACCGCGGCCGGCGCGCCGCCCGCGGCGCGCAGCAGTTCGACGGATTCGCGCTTCGACGCGCCGTCGGTGATCACGTCGTCGACGATCACGACGCGCCCGCGGACCGACGCGCCGACCAGCGTGCCGCCTTCGCCATGGGCCTTCGCCTCCTTGCGGTTGAACGCGAACGGCACGTTTCGGCCCAGGCCGGCGAGCGCGACCGCGGTCGCCGCGGCCAGCGTGATGCCCTTGTAGGCCGGACCGAACAGCATGTCGAATGTGCAGCCCGAAGCGAGCAGGCGCCGCGCATAGAATTCGGCCAGCCGCGCCAGCTTGGCGCCGTCGTCGAACAGGGCCGAGTTGAAGAAGTACGGCGAGAGCCGGCCGGCCTTGGTCCGGAACTCACCGAAGCGCAGCACACCGGCCTCGACCGCGAACTTCACGAAGTCCTGCGCGAGTGCATCCTGGGTGTCGTCCGTGCTCATCCCGAAAGTCCTGTCGTGTTCCGTCTCGTCTCGCTGAATCTGAACGGCATCCGCTCCGCGGCCAGCAAGGGCTTCGAGGCCTGGGCCGAGGGTGTGGCGGCCGATTGTATGGGCGTGCAGGAGGTCAAGGCGCAGGCCGACACGGTGGTCGGCCGCTTCGACACGGTGGCCGGCATGACCGGGCATTTTCACTACGCCGACAAGAAGGGCTACTCCGGCGTCGGCCTGTACACGCGCAGACGCCCGAGCGCGGTCGTGCTCGGTATCGGCGACCCGGAATTCGATGCCGAGGGCCGCTATGTCGAGGCGCGCTTCGACACGCCCGCGCGCAAGCTCAGCATCATCAGCTGCTACTTCCCGAGCGGCTCCAGCGGCGAACTGCGCCAGCAGGCCAAGTACCGCTTCCTCGCGCTGATGGCGCCGCGCCTGAAGGCGCTCGTCGCCGAGCGCGAGATCATCCTGGTGGGTGACATCAACATCGCCCACAAGGAGATCGACCTGAAGAACTGGCGCAGCAACCAGAAGAACAGCGGCTTCCTGCCCGAGGAGCGCGCCTGGATGACGCACCTGCTCGACGAGATCGGCCTGGTCGACGTGTTCCGCACGCTGAACCCGCACCCCGAGCAGTACACGTGGTGGAGCAACCGCGGCCAGGCCTGGGCCAAGAACGTCGGCTGGCGGCTCGACTACCACCTCGCCACGCCCGCGACCGCGCGGCACGCGAAGGCCGAGCACATCTACCTCGAGCAGCGCTTCAGCGACCACGCGCCGCTGCTGATCGACTACGACTTCGATCTCTGATCGGCCCGCGCTGCGTCGGCGCGATCAGGCACACGCCGGCGACCGGCCCGTGACGCCGGCGTCGGCCGCGGACAGTGGCGAATCCCCGGCAGCGGCGTCGCACTCCTCGCGCGGCGCCTCGGAGACGCAGTTGCGCCCGATCGCCTTGGCGGCGTACATGGCCCGGTCCCCCTCGCGCAGCAGGTCGCTCACCCTCTCGGTCAACGATTCGGAGCACGCCACACCGAAGCTGGCCGTCAGCGTCAGGGCCAGTCCGTCCCAATCGAGCCTCGAGGCCTCGAGCTCGCGGCGCATGCGTTCGGCCATCAGGCAGGCTCCCTCCAGTCCGGTGTAGGGCAGCACGACGCAGAACTCCTCGCCGCCCGCGCGCGCCACCGAATCGCCTTCACGACACGCGCGGCCGACGACATTCACCGCGTGCCTCAACGCTGCGTCGCCGGCCGCATGGCCATATCGATCGTTCAGCGCCTTGAAGTGGTCGAGATCGAAGTAGATCAGCGCCAGTGGCAGACCATGGCGGTGCCGGCTCGCGAGCTCCCGCTTGAGCAGGTGCTCCAGCGCGCGCCGGTTCAGCGCCCCGGTGAGCGGATCGCGCAGGGTCAATTCATGAATGCGCGTGAGCTGCCGCGCGCCGGCAAAGCCGATGACGGCGAAATTCAGCAACAACGCAATCGCGAAGGTCGCCCACGCGAGCACGATATTGAACTGGGTCGGTTGCAGTGAATCGAAGATCTTCGTCCCGTCCGCGAACAATCCGCCGGCGCCGCGCGTCACTTCCAACGCGCTGGCCAGGATCAGCGGCCCGGCGACGATCAGCGACGCGTGCGGACCGAATTCATCGCGCAGGCCGCGCAACGCAGGCCGTACCGCGCGGCCGAGCAGCCAGGCGGCCGCTGCGCAGTAGATCGTGAGCCTGATCGCCGGCCAGTGCAGCGCGTAGGCAGCGAACAGCCCGGGCACCGCCGGCCCAAGAGCCCAGGCCTGCTCGCGCCGGGGCCACGCACTCCCGAGAAAGCGATGGAGCACGCCCTGCAGGCAGGCCAGTCCGGCCAGCTCCAGGCTGTCGCCGGCGGCGAAGACCCACGGCTGCGGCCACTGCGGTCGCAGCACGGTGACGAGCGAGCCGGCCGCGAACAGTGCATTCGCGAAGGCCCAGTTCCGGCCCGCGATGCGGCGGATCCCGAGCGCACGCATGCCGCACCAGCACGCGATCGCGGACAACACGCAAGCGACGACGGTCGCCTGCAACACCGTGGAAGGATCGCTGATCACTTCGGTCGGGACGCCGTGCGTCTGGAAAGCTGAAAACGAGCGGCCGTGCGGGTCAGCCGCGCGCCGCGCTGACCGCCGTCGCCGCCGCGTGGAGGAACTCGGTGACGCGGGCCTGGTCGATTGGCTTCTGCATGAACGTCACTTCGTTCGGCAGCGCGCCGAGCCGGGCGAACTGCTCCCGGGTTCGCCCTGACACGACCAGGATCGTCCGAACCCTCTGGGGCGACTCCTTCGACAGGTGGCGCAGCATCTCGAAGCCGTCCATGTGCGGCATCGCGACGTCCGTGATGACGATGTCGGGCGAGGACTTGCCGATCTCCATCAGCGCCTCGAAGCCATTCTCGGCCACCACCACGACGGCCCCGGGCAAGGCAGTCTCGACGTGCGCGACCAGCACGTCGCGGTCGTCCGGGTTGTCATCGACCACCAGCACCGTGACCGGCGCGGCAGCCGGCTTCGCCGCCTCGGCCGCGCTGCCGCCCGGGCCCTGGAGCCTTTGAGCCTGAAACATCCGCTCGGCGCTCTCGGCGCCGATGCGTCGATGCCCGCCCACGGTCTTCCACGCCTTCAGGTGGCCCGAGTCCACCCAGCGCTGCACGGTCGGCACCGACACCCCGAGGCGGTTGGCCACGTAGGAGGTGGAATAGGAGGCCGGCTGTTCGGCGAGGGGGGAATCGTCCATGCTCATGTCGATTCGTTGCCGGGAGTGTAGAGGCGCTCGCGTGCCGATCGCCCGCCCCGCCCCGGCGCAAGACCGGCCGCGTTCGGGCTCATTCGACGGGCCATGGCTCGTGCTCGCTTTCGCTGCGCTCGGCAACTCGCGCTGCCGGCTGGATCGGCCGATCGAGATTCGATGCCCGCCTCCGGTTCGCGGCCACGAACGCGGCGAAGCGTTCAGGCGGCAGCGCCGGCGACCAGTAGAAGCCCTGCCCCTGCGCGCAGCCGAGCTCGCGAAGCCGGCGCAGCGTGGCTTCGTCTTCGATGCCTTCGGCGATCACGCCCAGCTTGAGCGCGGCCGCCATCTGCAGGATCGCACGCACGATCGCCTCGTCATCGGCGTTCGTGATCAGCCGGCGCACGAACGACTGGTCGATCTTCAGACGCTCGACCTCGAATCGCTTCAGGTACGCGAGATTCGAGTAGCCGGTGCCGAAGTCGTCGATCGAGAACGCGATCCCGCGGGCGCGCAGCCGGCCCAGCGTGGCGCTGAGCTGTTCGCTTTCCTCGATCAGCAGGGTCTCGGTGAGCTCGAGTTCGAGCAAGCCCGCCGGCAGGCCCGAGTCCTCGAGGGCACCGACCACCGCGCGCTCGAGGTCGCCGCGGCGGGCCTGCACCGGCGACAGATTGACCGACACCGCGAGCCCGGCGAAGCCGCTGCGCTGCCACTCGGCCGCCTGGCGGCAGGCCTGGGCGAGCACCCACGCGCCGATCTCGACGATCTGACCCGACTGCTCCGCCACCGGAATGAACTCGGCCGGCGAGATCATGCCGCGCTCCGGGTGCTGCCATCGGATCAGCGCCTCGGCCCCGACGATGCGGCCGCTGCCCAGATCGACCTGAGGCTGGTAGTGGAGCTGGAACTCCCCGCGTGCGAGCGCGGTGCGGATGCCCGCGACCAGTTGCAGGTGCTCGGCCACGCCGGCGTTCATCTGCGCATCGAAGAAGCGGAAGGCGTTGCGCCCGGCGTCCTTGGCACGGTACATCGCGATGTCGGCCTTCTTCAGCAGGCTGTCGAAGTCGCCGCCGTCGTCCGGGAACAGGGCGATGCCGAGCGACGCACTGACCTGCACCTCGATGCCCGACAGCATCGTCGGCGAGCCGGTCGCGCCCAAGGCACGCAGCGCGACGTCGGCGACGACCTCGCCGTCGTCGACCTGCCCCAGCAGCAGCAGGTATTCGTCACCGCCGAGACGGCTCACCGTGTCGCCGGCGCGGGCGCAACCGGCGAGCCGCTGCGCCATGCAGCGCAGCAGCTCGTCACCGGCCGGGTGGCCGAGCGAATCGTTGACGTTCTTGAAATGGTCGAGGTCGAGGTACAGCAACGCGACCTTGCCGCCCTGACGGCGGGCCTGCGCCACGGCGAGGTCGAAATGGTCGCGCGCCGCGGCACGGTTGTGCAGCCCGGTGAGCGCGTCCCGCGTGGCGAGAAACTCGATGTGGCGCTTCGATTCGCTCACGGCCAGGTTTTCGGCCGCCAGGCGTGCCAGCGCACCGGCCAGATCTCTCGACAGCAGCGCGATGCTGAAGGAGGAGACCAGCAGGATGACGCAGACATCGATGATGTCGCTCACCGCGAGCGGTCTGACGTAGTCGCTGCGCAGCCCCAGCAGCGTCGCCGCCCCGACGCCGACCAGCGCAGCGACGCTGGCCACGACGAGGACGCGAAACAGGCGCCGATCGCCATGCAGCGCGGCGAACACCAGCACCGACGGAAAGCCGAGGAGTGCCGGATCGCGCAGCCCTTCGCCGCGCGCGACGAAGAAGCCGAGCATCGCGGTCAGGGTGCCCAGCATCAGCGCCATGCCGACGTCCAGGTGGCCGCGGGTCAGCAGCAGCCGCGCGCCGGCGAGCAGCACCACCGCCCCGAGCAGAACGATGGGCACAAGGGTCTGGCGGCCCGCGATCAGGTGCTGCAGGGCGCTCAGCGTGAGTGCGCCGGAGACCACCCACACGAGCTGCAGCATGCGCTGACTGCGGTGCTTCGTATCGAGCACGGAAGAATCGCAATTCATGGCAAGAGGCGGGTGGCAGGTCAGTCCAGCGGCACGGCCTGCCGGCGGCGCCGCCGGGATCTTCATGCGCCCCCGCCCGATGCCGCGGTGAGTGCCTGGTCTCGGGCCAGCTTGAAGACGGCGACGGCCTCGACCAGTTGCCGTGCCTGAACGCGCAGGCTTTCGGCGGCCGCGGCGCTTTCCTCGACCAGCGCGGCGTTCTGTTGCGTCGCCCGGTCCATCTGCGTCACTGCCTCGCCCACTTGGGCGACGCCCGCGCTCTGCTCGCTGCTGGCGGCGCTGATCTCGCCCATGATGTCGGTCACGCGGCGGATCGAGGCGACGATCTCGGTCATCGTGACGCCGGTCTGATCGACCAGGACCGTGCCCTGGTCGACACGCTGCACGCTGGTCGAGATCAACGACTTGATCTGCTTGGCCGCTTCGGCGCTGCGTTGCGCCAGCGACCGCACCTCGCTGGCCACCACCGCGAAGCCGCGACCCTGTTCGCCGGCGCGCGCCGCTTCCACGGCCGCATTGAGCGCCAGGATGTTGGTCTGGAACGCGATGCCGTCGATCACGCCGATGATGTCGACGATCTCCTTCGAGCTGTCGTTGATGCCCTTCATGGTCTCGACGACCTGCCCGACCATCTCACCGCCCTTGCTCGCCACCGCGCTCGCGCCCAGCGCCAGCTGGTTCGCCTGCTTGGCGTTGTCGGCGTTCTGCCGCACCGTGGCGCTGAGCTGCTCCATCGACGCGGCGGTCTCTTCGAGCGCGCTGGCCTGCTGTTCGGTGCGCGCGCTCAGGTCGTTGTTGCCCGAGGCGATCTGCGCCGATGCCGTGGCGACGCTCTCCGAGTTCTGCCGTACCGTGCTGACCACCTTGGACAGGCTGTTCTGCATGGCGCCGAGCGCAGACTGCAGTTGCGCCAGTTCGTCGCTGCCCCGGGTCTGCACCGGCACCGACAGGTCCCCATCCGCAATGACGCGCGCGACACCCACGGCCCGATTGATCGAGCGCACGATGGTGCGGGAGAAACACAGGCCCACGCCGACACCGGCACCGCTGAGCACCATCATCAGCACCAGGCTGAACACCGTCGCGCGCCGCGCATCGGCTGCGGCCTGCGCGCCGATGGCGGCGCTCTCGGCCTCGATCCTGTCGCCGGCATCGCCCAGCAGCTTGGCCGGCTCGCGGTCCACGCCCGCCACCGCCGCGTCACCGGCCGCCGGATCGAAGCCGGCGGCCTTGAAGGCGGCGAATCCCTTGCGGTAGCCCTCGCCCATCTTGAGGTGGGCGGCGGCAAAGCGCTGTACCGTGGACTTCGTCTCGCCTTCGGGCAGGCTGGCTATCAGCTTCGCGGCACGATCGGAGACGACCTTCTCCTGCTTCTGGAACGCGCCCCAGTGCTTGTCGAGCTTCTGCGGGTCCTTGCCGCGCAGCAGCGTGTCCTTCCACTCCTGCACCTGGACCTTGAAGGCGACCAGCATGTCGTTCACCTCGCGTTCACTGGCCGCCTTGTCCTGGACGGCGCCGCCGTAGACGTCGAGCGCCTGACGCAGCGTGTAGATGCCGAACAGGGCCGACGCCGCCACCAGCACGAGGGCCGCGGCAAAGGTGAGGGGAAGTTTCAAGCTCAGTTTCATGACGAAGTACCGGATTCGAGGAGGCATGAGGGTCGCGAAGCCGATCCACGCCAGGCGGGAGCGACGACGCCACTCCACTTATCGGATGATCGACGATCGAACTTGAATTCAAACAAAACAAAAGAATGGAATAAATTGCACTACACCTGCGATCGCCCCACCCGACTTGCGACGGCCACCCACCGACGGCCGTCGCGAAGGCGCCGGTGCCTCCCGCCTTCTCCTGCCGCATCGTCTGCGGCATGATGTTTGCGTCCCTTGCGTATTCGCGCGCCCCCATCAGATGCCGACCGATACCGACCCTCCGAGTTCGTCACCGGAAGCGCCCGGCGCAGCGCCGCCGACAGCACTGAGCAATCGGCGAAGCCAGCTCGAGGACCGCGCCTCGCAACTGGCCCTCGTTCAGGACGCGATGGGAATCGTCACCTGGATCTGGGACCCGGTTTCGAACGAGGTCGAGTGGTACGGCGATCTCTCCCCCTTGCTCGGCCAGCCGCGAGGGGTCTTCTCCGGGGACTTTCCCGGCTTCCTCGCGGCGATGCACGCCGACGACGTGCCGGCGTCGAAGGCGCGCTTCATTGCCTGCCTGAAGGGGGCGCTCCCGACCTACCGGGCGGAGGAGCGCGTGCGCTGGCCCGACGGCTCGCTGCACTGGCTCGAGACCTACGGGCGCGGCTACTACACGACCGAGGGTCGCACGCGCCGCATGGCTGGCGTGATCCGCGACATCACCGACCGAAAGCACGCGGAGCAGGTCCTCGAGGCCAGCGAATTGCGGTTTCGGCGCCTGATCGAGGAAGCGCCGGTGGCGATCGGCATCTCGCGTGCCGACGCCTTCATCTATGCCAACGCGAGCTTCGCGGAGCTGTTCGGCTTCGCGGACGGCGCAAGCGTTGCCGGCACGAACGTGCAGGATCGCATCGCCCCGGGCAGCCGCGCCGACTACGCGCAGCGCACCCTTAGGCGCGAGAGCGGCGAAGCGGCGGAGCCCTCCTACGACCTCGAGGTCCTGCGGACCGACGGCGGCGCATTCACCTGCCTCGTCTCGGTGACGAGGGTCGTCCTGGCCGACGGTCCGGCCACGCTGGTCTTCCTGCACGACGTGTCGGACCGTGCGCGTGCGCTCCAGGCGCTCGAGCGCGAGCGCGACCGCGCGCGCCAGTACCTGAACGTCGCCGAGGCGATCCTGGTCGCGATGGACGAGCACGGCCGGGTCACGATGCTCAATCGCAAGGGTCATCAGGTGCTGGGCTATGCGGAAGGCGAGTTGCTGGGCGAGGATTTCCTGCTCCGGTGCATGGCGCCGGAGCAGCGCGCACGAGAGACGCGCTGGTACCGGCGCGTCGTGGCCGGCACGCTGAAGGCGGTCGACGGCCACGAGAGCCAGTTCGTCACGAAATCCGGCGAGCGCCGCTGGATCGCCTGGCGCATCTCCGTCATCGCCGATGACCACGGTCAGTTCCGCGGCACGCTCAGTTCGGGCGAAGACGTCACCGACCGGCACCGCGCGCAGGAGGCGCTGAAAGCCCTCAACGCCAGCCTCGAGCAGCGCGTGAACGAGCGCACGCGCGAGCTCGCCAGCAGCAACGCGTCGCTCGCGGTGGCCCGCGACGCCGCCGAATCGGCGGCACGGGTGAAGGCCCAGTTCCTGGCCAACATGAGCCACGAGATCCGCACCCCGATGAACGCCATCATCGGCATGACCGACCTGGCGCGCCGCCTGAAGGGTCTGGACCGCAAGGCGCTGGACTATCTCGGGAACATCCACAGCGCCGCGCAGTCGCTGCTGGGCATCATCAACGACATCCTGGACTTCTCGAAGATCGAATCGGGGGCGCTGGAAATCGAGCATGCCGGGTTCGACCTGGCCGAGGTGCTGGCACGCGTCACCGCGCTGGTGGCGCTGGACGCGAGCGCGAAGGGGCTGGACTTTCTCGTCGATACGGCGCCCGACGTCCCGCGCCGCGTCAAGGGCGATGCGCTGCGCCTCGGGCAGGTGCTGCTGAACCTGTGCAGCAATGCCGTGAAGTTCACACAGCACGGCGAGATCGTCGTCGCCATCGACAGGCTGGACGACGACGACGGCCGCGTCGCACTTCGCTTCTCGGTTCGCGACACCGGCATCGGCATCGACGCCGCGGGCCAGGAGCGCCTGTTCCGGCCGTTCGACCAGCTCGATGCCTCGACCACCCGACGCTATGGTGGAACCGGCCTGGGTCTGGCCATCAGCAAGCAGCTGGTCGAGCTCATGGGCAGCTCGATCGGCGTTCGCAGTGCACCCGGGGCAGGCAGCGATTTCCATTTCCGGCTGCTGCTGGGCGTCGATGACGCCGTGGCGCCGAGCGAGGCGATCGCGCCGATCCCGAGTCTGCGCGTCCTGGTCGCGGATGCCAGTGCAACATCGCGCGCGATTTTCGCGCGGCAACTCGGGCAGCTCGGCTGCCGCCACACCGTCACGGAATCGACCGAGGCCGCGCTCGCCGAACTGCGCCGGGCGCAAGCGTCCGACCCCTACGGTGTCTTGCTGCTCGACTGGCGGACGCCGCACCTCGACGGTGCCGAGCTGGCCGGCCGGATCCGCCGGGCGTGCCCTACCGGCGCGGTGCCGCGGGTCATTCCGGTGACGCCGCACGGTGCCGACGTGCCGGCACAGCGGGCACCGATGCCGGGATTCGGAGCCGCGCTCGCCCGACCGTTCCAGGTCGCCGGACTGCGCGCTGCGCTCAGCTCGGGTGACGCGCACCGCCCGCAGACGGCCTTGGCGGCGGCGCATGCCGAAGGCGGCGGCGCGCTGGTCGTCCTCAAAGGGCGACGCATCCTGCTGGTGGAGGACAACGAGCTCAACCGGATCGTCGCGACCGATCTGCTGGAGGCGGTGGCCGGCGCGTTCGTGACCCACGCGGCGAATGGCATCGACGCCCTCGCCGCACTCGACGCCGGCGCGTTCGACGCGGTGTTGATGGACGTCCAGATGCCGGTGATGGACGGCATCGAGACCACGGTCCTGTTGCGTCGAAGACCCTCGCTGGCGGGCCTGCCGATCATCGCGATGACAGCGCATGCGATGGCGCGCGACCGCGATCGCTGCATTGCCGCCGGCATGAACGATTTCGTCTCCAAGCCCTTCGATCCGGGTGACCTGTTCGCGGTCCTTGCCAGGGCGATCCGACCCCTGGAACCAGCGCCGGCGCGCGCCGGCGGCCCCGCTGATCCACCCGCGACCAGGCCACGGACCGCGCCGGCGGTATCGTTCGAGCAGGGGTTGGCGCTGTGCCTGGGACGACGCGACCTCTACGTCCGGATTGCGCGCCGCTACATCGAGACTCGCGCAGACGATCCGGCGACGATGCGCCGAGCGATGCAGGCGGGCGACATCGACAGCGTGGCCCGACTCGCGCACTCGATCGTCTCCAGCGCGGGCCTGGTCGGGGCCAACGCGCTGTCCGAAGCGGCGCGCGAGCTGCAGGTCGCGATCGATGCGGGAAACTCGCCGCGCGTGCACGCGCTGATCGGCGAACTCGATCGGCTGCAGGCGAGCGTCCTGCCTGAACTGCGATCGCTTCTGGACGACGCGGTCGTCACGCCGCTTTCCTAGCGCCAAGGAGTCCGACCGGGCACCCGACTCGCCCGCCCGACCCCCCGGGCACAATCCGCGCATGACGCGAACGGAACCCGCCATGAGCCTGGAAGCCATCGAATACGAAACCGCCCCGAACCCGACCGCGAGCATCATCGTCCTGCACGGCCTGGGCGCCGACGGCAACGACTTCGTGCCGATCGCGCAGGAGCTGGCGCTCGACAGCGTCGGCCCGGTGCGCTTCGTGTTCCCGCACGCACCGATGCGCCCGGTCACGATCAACGGCGGCTATGTGATGCGGGCCTGGTACGACATCCTCGGCGCCGAGCTCGGCCCGGGCGGCGTGAAGCGCGAGGACGAAGCCGGGCTGCGCGCGTCGCAGCGGCTGGTCGAGGCGCTGATCGCGAACGAGCGCGCGCGCGGCGTCGCGGCCGCGCGCATCGTGCTCGCCGGTTTCTCGCAGGGCTGCGCGATGATTCTCATGACCGGGCTGCGCCACGGCGAGCGCCTGGCCGGTCTGCTCGGCATGTCGGGCTACCTGCCGCTGGGCGCGCTCAGTGCCGCCGAACGCAGCGCCGCGAACGCCGACCTGCCGATCTTCCAGGCCCACGGCAGCGCCGATCCGGTGATCCCGATCGCCCGCGCGATCCAGTCGCGCGACGCCCTGATCGCGCTCGGTCACCCGGTCGAGTGGCATGCCTACCCGATGCCGCACTCGGTGTGCCCGCAGGAGATCGCCGACATGAATCGATGGCTGCTTCGAGTACTCGCGTGAGCGCTCGGGTCGCGTGCTGGCGCCA
>JAYSLR010000124.1:0-2618 GCA_043725365.1 Rhizobacter sp.
GCGATCCGCAAGGTCGTGATCTCGGCGCTCGTGGGGGCGAGCATCGAGTGGTACGACTTCTTCCTGTACGGCGTGGTCGCCGGCATCGTGTTCAACAAGCTCTACTTCCCGGGCGGGGACCCGGTGATCTCGACCCTGCTCGCGTACACCACCTTCGCGGTCGGCTTCGTGACGCGGCCGCTGGGCGGCGTGATCTTCGGCCACTTCGGCGACAAGATCGGGCGCAAGAGCATGCTGATCATCACGCTGATGATCATGGGTGTCGCCACCTTCCTGATCGGCCTGGTGCCGACCTACGCGCAGATCGGCATCGGCGCGCCGCTGCTGCTGCTGCTGCTGCGCGTGCTGCAAGGCATCGGCCTGGGCGGCGAATGGGGCGGCGCGGTGCTGATGGCCTACGAGTACGCGCCCAAGGACAAACGCGGCTTCTACGCCTCGCTGCCGCAGATCGGGCTGGCGATCGGGCTGTGCCTCGCGTCGGGCGTGGTCGCGTTGCTGTCGTCGCTGCTGACCGACGCGCAGTTCCTGGCCTGGGGCTGGCGCGTCGCGTTCCTGCTGTCGGGCGTGATGGTGATCGTGGGCATGTACATCCGGCTGACGATCCAGGAGACGCCGGAGTTCGCCGCCGTGAAGGCGCGCAACGCGGAGCTGCGCATCCCGTTCACCGACATGATCCGGCGCTACCCCGGCAATGTGCTCAAGGGCATGGGCGCGCGCTACATCGACGGCGTGTTCTTCAACGTCTTCGGCGTGTTCTCGATCAACTACCTGACCAGCACACTGAAGATCAGCCGCACCGACGCGCTGCTCGGCGTGATGGTCTCGGCGATCGTGATGTGCTTCACCATCCCGTACTTCGGCCGCCTGTCGGACCGCCTCGGCCGGCCCAAGGTCTACATGTGGGGCTCGATCGTCACCGCGCTCGCCGCGTTCCCGGGCTTCTGGCTGATGACGAACTCGGGCGGCAACGTGTCGTTGATCTGGCTGTCGATCGTGGTGCCCTTCGGCATCCTGTACGCGGCGGTCTACGGCCCCGAGGCGGCGCTGTTCTGCGACCTGTTCGACGCCAAGGTGCGCTACACCGGCATCTCGTTCGTCTACCAGTTCTCGGGCATCTTCGCGTCCGGGATCACGCCGATCATCGCGACCGCGCTGATCAAGTCGGGCAACGGCGAACCCTGGCAGCTGTGCATGTACGTGCTGTTCGCCGGCGCGGTCTCGGCCTTCTGCGCGTGGCTGATCGGGCGCAGCCCGGCGCCGGCCGGGCTCGCGCCGGCACCCGCGCGTTAGCCGCCCGCGCGCCGCCTCAGCCGTGCACCGGCACGCGCTTGCCGGGCACGCCCAGGCGCTCGGCCGAGATGTACTGCTGGCGGTAGATCTCGAACGGCAGGCTGTCGCTCGCCTCGATGCGGCGCTGCTCGTCGACCGAGACCTGCCAGGCCGCGACGAAGGCCGCGCGCTGCCGCTCCGAGAACGGCAGCGCGAGCAGCCTCTCGCGCGTCTGCAGCGACTGCGCCAGCGTGAAGGCGGTGAACGAGCTGTCGAAGTCGCGCGCCATCGTCGCGAGCACGCGCGCCGACGGCGCCGTGTCGGGTGCGCGCAGCACCGCGTGCGCCGCCTCCAACGCATCGCGGTAGCCGCCGCCGCCGAGCAGCGCATCGAGGCGCTGCGCGATCGGCGCGAGCGCACCCAGCAGTTCGGTGCCCCACCCGCTCAGCGTGACCGCGGCATCGCCGCGCTCCAGCCGCAGCCCCGGCTCGCGCCCGCGCGCGGCGACGCGCTGCTGGTTGCGCGCCAGCGCACCGATCTCGTCCGGCGAGTCGGGCGGGCTGTCGGCGAGCAGGCAGTGCAGCAGGAACAGGTCCAGGAACTGCATCGTCTGCGCGTTGATGCCGACCGGCTCGAACGGGTCCAGGTCCATGCAGCGCACCTCGACGTACTCGACGCCGCGCTCGCGCAGCGCGTGCAGCGGCCGCTCACCGGGGAAGATCACGCGCTTCGGGCGGATCGTGCCGTAGAACTCGTTCTCGATCTGCAGCAGGCTGGTGGCGAGCTGGTTGTAGTCGCCGCCCGGGTTGCGGATGCCGACCGCCTCGTACGGCGGATAGGGCCTGGTCAGCGCCTCCTGCAGCGAGGCGGCGTAACTCTCCAGGCTGTTGTAGCTGACCTTCAGCGAGGCCTGCGCGTCGCTCTGGTAGCCCAGCCGACCCATGCGCAGCGAGGTGCCGTGCGGCATGTGCAGCGAGTTCGCGTTGAGCGGCTGCAGCTCGTGGTCGCGCCCGGCGACGAAGCTCGAACACAGTGCCGGCGACGCGCCGAACAGGTACAGCAGCAGGAACGAGTGGCGCCGGAAATTGCGGATCAGCCCGAAGTAGTCCTCGGTCGAGATGCCCGGCATCGACCAGTTGTAGTGGATGCCCGAGATCGTCTGCATGCGCCGGCCGTAACGATGGCCCAGGCCCATGCGGTAGACGCTCTTCGCGCGGCCGACGTTCGAGGTACCGTAGCGGCCGATCGGTATGTTCTCGTCGGTCGGCAGCCCGCAGGGCATGCTCGAGACCCACAGCATCTCGTCACCGAGCTCGCGCAGCGCGCGGTAGCTGAACTGGTGGATCTGC
>JAYSLR010000125.1:0-5230 GCA_043725365.1 Rhizobacter sp.
GTCGGCAGTGATTGCCTTGGCCAGCCCGCCAGCCCGATTGCCGATGGCCTGAAAGAGGGCACCTGTCGTCTCCCGCTCCCGCCCATCCGCCTCGAGGTAGTCGATGATCAGACCACTTGCGGCCGGATGCAAAGGCACGTAGCGCGTCTTGCTGCCCTTGCCCGAGACCTTCAGGTGCGCCACGCCGCGCCGCTCGTGCCTGAAGTCCTTGATGGTCAGCTTGCACAGCTCCTCACGCCGGAGCGCGTGATAAAGCAGGGTGGCCAAAATCGCCCGATCCCTCTTGCCCTTCAGCGAGATCCCTTCCGGCGCATCGAGCAGCGCCCGCGCCTGGTGGTCGCCCAGCGCCGGCGTCTTGCCCTCGTAGCTTTCCACCGGCGGCCGCTTCACGCCTTTGACCGGGTTGTGGGTCACCGCGTTGCTTTCGCATAGGTGCTCAAACAGAGAGGAGAGGGCGGCCAGGCGGTGCCGCACCGTCATGCCGCTCAAGCCGCGGCCGACCAGGTCGTCGCGCCAAGCGATTACATGCGATCGATTCACGACCCGAAACTCCCCCGGCTGCCTGATCCCCGTGAACCGCATGAAGTCCTGCAGGGCGTTCTCATACGCCCGCCGGGTGCTCTTGTTGTCGATGTTGGCGAACCACTCGAGCTCAGATGGGACCTCGGCCAGGCCCTGGAAACGAGCTGCCGTCAGGTTCCGTTCGGCTGCAGGTAAGGGGACGAGCTGGTCGGTCATGGTCGCAGCGCCAGGTGAAAAGCAAAGTACTCCTGGTCCCGCTTCCAGCCCTTGGCTTCGTACAGCGCCTGCGCGGTCGTGTTCTGGACGTCGGTGTTCAACGAGAGACGAACTGCTCCCAGGGCCCGGGCGTACTCGGCAGCAGCATCGAGCAACCGGGCGCCGACTCCAGCCCGCCGGTGGCTCGGCGCCACAAACAGGTCGTTGAGGATGAAGACCCTGGCCAGCGAGACGGACGAAAAGCTTGGATAGAGCTGCGTGAAGCCAACGGGCGTGGCGCCCTCGTGAGCCAAAAAGACGACCGACTGGCCGTGCTCGAACCGAGCCTGCAAGAACGCTCGAGCCGCTACGGTGTCCGACGCGCGCCCATAAAAGCTACGGTACGCATCCAACAGCATCGAGACAACCTCGAGATCTGCAAAGACGGCTTGACGAACCTCGAGCGCGCTAGGAAAAGAGGTAAGCGGCATGACAGTCAAGAGTCAGAGCGGGCGGCTGCAGACCACTTGAGCAGGCCTCGGATGTTCATCACGAAAAAGCCAACTCGGACAGATCGAACTTGCCACCAGACGCCAGAGCCTCGAGCCCGGCGTCAGCGTCGAGCAGGTTTTGATCGGTGGTGCCGAGAAGGCGTCTGGTATGCAAGGCAATCGCGCCTGCGAGAAGCCGATCCCGGTCGGGCGTTCGACCCACGGAGCGCTCGTCCAGGCAGTAGGCGGCGTCGAGAAGCGTCATGACGAGACTTGCACGCCCGGCACCGCCCACACATCGAGCTCGCCTGCGCCGGCGCGCAGCTTTTTAAGCTCGGCGTACGCCGGCGAATCCCAGAAGCTGTGGATCGCCTCCATCGTCGGGAACTCGAACACCACGAGCCGTCTGCCGTCGTGCGAGCCCTCGAGCACCTCGACCTCGGCGCCGCGGATGAGGTAGCGGCCGCCGAAGCGCTGGGCGAGCGGACCGACAGCGGCGCGGTAGTTGGACCAGCTTTCTGGGCGGGTGACTTTGATCTGAACGATCAGGTAGGCAGGCATGTGCGTCTCCCCAAGACCTGCTGATCCTACTATCGATAAAATATGTTATCAATAGTCAAGAGTGGTTAGCCTACATGCGTCTGTCGTCTCCTTAATGGGGCATCCACCGAATCAGCATCCGCTGCAAGTCTTCCTGTGAGAAAGGCTTGCCAAGATGATCGTCGAATCCGGCCTCGAGGCAGCGTTCTCGGTCGCCGGCCATCGCGTTGGCTGTGAGGGCGATCACCGGGGTGCGTCTACTGACGATGCGTGCGTTCTCGAGAATCCTCCACCGGCCCACTGCCTCGAAGCCGTCCATGTTGGGCATTTGGCAGTCCATCAGAACGATGTCGAAGGGCTCCCTCGCCAGTGCCTCAAGCGCAAGCACGCCGTCTACAGCCGTTACGACCAGGGCACCTAGCCGTTCGAGCTGTGTCTGGGCAACGATCATATTGACCGCGTTGTCTTCAACCAGCAACGCACGGCGCCCAGACCAGTCAGGGCTCACGAAGTCAGGCGCAAAGCATGAGTCGGGCCCCTCGTTACCAAGATCAAACGGCAGCTCTACCCAAAACAAGGAACCTTGACCGAGGCGGCTCTTCAGCCCGATCCGACCACCCATCAGCTCTACCAAATGCTTGGAGATCGTCAAGCCAAGACCTGTACCGCCAAAACGCCGTGTCGTTGACTCGTCGGCTTGCGCAAACGGCTGAAATAGCTGATCCACGACTTCCGGCGATATTCCCAAGCCGGTGTCTTCGACTTCCACACGTAGCATCGCGCGCGGATCGGCGATCGTCTCGAGAGGCCGCATAAGGACACGCAGCGTCACAGCGCCGCGCTCCGTAAATTTAACGGCGTTGCCGAGTAAGTTGCCAAGGACCTGTTTAAGTCGATTCGGGTCGCCGAGCAAAACAGTTGGTGCAGCCGCTTGGAAGTCAATCTGCAGCGGCAGGCTCTTGGCCTGTGCCTGTACCGCGTACATGCGTGCCAGCTGCTCGACTGCATCGTGGAGATCGAAAGCAATGTGTTCGATCCTGAGCTGGCCGGCCTCGATTTTTGAAAAATCAAGGATGTCGTTGATGATGACGAGCAGGGTACGCCCCGAGTCGACCAACAGTTGTACGCGCTCGTGCTGCTTAACAGACAGCGGCTCGTCGAGCAGCAGGTCAGCCATGCCAAGCAAGCCGTTCATGGGTGTCCTGATCTCGTGGCTCATGTTGGCAAGAAAGCGCGACTTGGCAGCGCTCGCCGAGTCGGCTTCCTTCTTAGCGGCGCGCAATGCTGCATCCGCCTCGACACGCTCAGTGACGTCACGAGCGAGGCCGTGGTAGCCGGCAAAGGTCCGGTCGATGTCGTAGATCGGCGCACCACTGACCTCGATATAGCGGCTGGAGCCGCCGGGTCCATCGCGCCTCAACAGCAAATCGTGGAATGGCTTCCGTGCGTCGAGCATGGCCCGGTGGTCCTGCCAAGTGATGTCGACAGGCTTGGTGCCAGGAAGCTCCCAACGACACAGCCCAAGATGCTGCTTAGGGGTCAGACCGCCGCGATCATCGCTGCGACTAGCGGTGTCTATGAAGCGAAGCTCGGCATCCTGCTCCCAGTACCAGTTCGAAGAGAGTCGGGTGAGCGACTGAAACTTTGCCTCGCATGCCAGCAGTCGCTTCTGCAGCTCCTCCAGCGACCGACACTCCGACCTGGACACTTCGGTGCCTGTCGGGAGTGGTGTGTCGCCCTGTGGGGAAATAGGGACTGCCGACATCAGACTTCGCGGTTGAGTCCAATGTAGTCCTTGCAACGTCTGGACAATCAGCCGAGAAGGCAGAGGTTCGTGTCGCAATCGGCAAATGTATGGCGCCGATGTCACTGGATCTCACCACAGCCAGCCTGTCGCGAGCGACGTCCACTATGCCGCCTTTGCACGCATTGGACGGCCTGGAATAGATGCTGGCCTTGCTGTTCGCCTAGACCGAGCGTGTCCGCTGCGGCCATCGCCTACCGGCAGATCGCTTGTTCGAGATGCTGCTGCAGTTGCTGCGCTGGCTGTTGGATCACCCAGGCGACGCCGGCAATCACCCTCGCTCAACCCCTGGCACGTCGCGCCCCTGCGCCGCCACTAGCGTGATGAGCCTCACGTAGTCGGTCGTACCCTGGCCTACCTTTGCGTCACGCAGGGCCGCCGCAAGTGTGCTCGCTCTTTCGGCCGCCATGTTTTCCATTGCGGCTTGGATGATCTCGACGAATTCATCGATCGTCACATCGCCATTCCGCAGGTTGGCGGCCATGCTTTCGGGCATGGGCTCCTCCCCATTTCGCATGGCTTCCAGCCCTGCATGAAACCGCCGTATCTCCTTGAGGTCGTTGGCCGTCTTCCCCAGCTTGTCACGCGACATGAACGTGGTTGGGGCCTTCGCAAAAATGTCCCGGGGCGGCGAACCCGGCGCCATTGGCCATGGATCGATGCTGCCTCGTCCGCCGCCGCCAGCTACCCCTGATCCCTGCGAGATCGCCTCGAACGGCTCGGCCTGCTGCTTCACATCGAAGTACGCGAAATTGACGAAGTTCCACGCCGCCCCCGACGCGAACTTCACGAACCCTTGACGGTCCGACAAGGCCTCGATCTCCGAGGCCAGCACCGCATCCTCGAGGTGGTGCTGCTCGCCGTAGCTGTAGCCGCGCACCGTGTCCGACAGCACCCGATGCGCCTCGGTGTTCGTGCTGACCGTCTGCCGGATGATTTCTCGCTTGCCGATCAGTGAGCTCGCAAACTGCGCCGTCCCGCCACCCTCGCTCGCCGAGCAACGCAGGATGAGCGAGTTCGAGCAGTTCTCGACGATCGTCCTGGCCGGGCCCTGGCCGTAGATCGTGCTCACCTGGGCGATCGACTGAAAGCCCAGCACGCAGCGCCCGCCGAACTTCCGGATCCGCGCCAGCGCGTCCTTCAGCCCGTCGATGTGGCCGAGCGCATCGAGCTCGTCGACCACGAACCACAGAGCCGGTTGTCCTGCTCGGGCAGGCTCATCGTCTGGAAGATGGCCAGCCGCATCCAGGTTGCGATCAGCGACTTGAGCGCCGCGATCTGCTCGGCCTGGTAGGGAAGGAAGAGCACGCCCTTGCCTTCTCGCACCCACTGCCGCACGGAGAAGCTCGGGCCGCGCTGCGCATTGACGTACTCGAGCGCCGCGATGGCGTTGCTGGCCACGGAGCGGAGCGAGCCGAACATGCGGCCGTTGTCGGGCTCCAGAAACGGCTGCGCGGCCGTGCCCTGCAACAGCTCCCTCAGCTCGTCGCTCGTGGCCACCGACACCAGCCGCCAGAGCTCGGCCGGATCTGCGACTCCCTTGGCCTTGCACTGACGGATGACCGCCGCCAGGAAGGTCCGGGCATAGCTGTTCCACTCGCTCTCGCCCGGAATCAGCGCCTTGGCCAGCAGATCCGCCTCGTAGGCGTTGTCGACGTCCAGGAGCGGATTCCACTTC
>JAYSLR010000126.1:0-3015 GCA_043725365.1 Rhizobacter sp.
AGCAACACCACCCACGAGGTCGTCGCGGTGCTGCTGCGCTCGGTGGACGACGCCGTCGCGCCGTACCGCCGGCTGCAGCTCACGCTGCTCGCGATCACACTCATCGGCCTGCTCACCTTCGGTGCCGGCAGCGTGATCACCGCACGCCGCATCACCGGCCCGATCAAGGCACTGACACTGAGCGCCGACCGGCTCGGCAGCGGCGACTATTCGACACCCGTGGAGGTGAGCTCGCGCGACGAGGTGCATGACCTGGCGCGCTCGTTCGAGAGCATGCGCCTGGGCATGCAGCAGCGCGATGCGCAGATCCGGCGCCTGGCCTACTGGGACGCGCTGACCGGCCTGCCGAACAAGGAACAGTTCCGCGAGCTGCTCTTCGAGCAATTGACCCGGGCCCGACGCGACGGCCGGGCCTGTGCCGTGCTGATGCTCGACCTGGACCGCTTCAAGCATGTCAACGACGTGCTGGGCCATGCGTTCGGCGACCGCCTGCTGCGCGAGGTGGCGGCGCGCCTGTGCGAGGGCGCGCTGCGCGCTCACGACATCGTGGCGCACCTCGGCAGCGACGAATTCGTGGTCTGCGCGCCGCAGGCCGATGCCGACGCGGCCCGAAACCTGGCGCAGCGCGTCCTGCGGGCGCTGGAGCCGCCCTTCACGCTGGACGATCACACCGTCGACGTGAGCGCGGCGGTCGGGGTGGCCGCATTCCCGGCCCATGCCGACGACGCCGGCACGTTGCTGGGTCGGGCCGAGGTCGCCATGTACGCCGCGAAGGCGAAGCAGTCGGGCATCGTCGTCTACGACCCGGCGCTGGACTCGGCGAGCGCCGAATCGCTGTCGCTGCTCAGCGAACTGCGCACGGCGGTCGACCACGACCAGCTGCGCCTGTACCTGCAACCCAAGGTGGCCCTGGCCACGGGCCGCGTCGTCGGCGCCGAGGCGCTCGTGCGCTGGCAGCACCCGACGCGCGGCATGATGGCGCCGATGCGGTTCATCCCGTTCGCGGAGCAGACCGGCTTCATCCGCGTCATCACCGACTGGATGATCCGGCAGTGCGCCGCGCACTGGCGCGAGCTGCGCGCCCAGGGCATCGAGATCAAGCTCTCGGTCAACCTGTCGACGCGCGACCTGCTCGACCAGGACCTGCCGCTCAAGATGGAGAAGCTGCTGGCGCGCGAATCCGTCGATCCCCACGCGCTGTGCCTCGAGATCACCGAGAGCGCGATCATGGACGACCCGCAGCGTGCGCTGCAGACCTTGCGGCGCCTGCACGAGATGGGCTTGCGCCTGTCGATCGACGACTTCGGCACCGGCTATTCGTCGCTGGCCTACCTGAAGCAGATGCCGCTGCACGAACTGAAGATCGACAAGAGCTTCGTGATGTCGATGGAGAGCAGCCTCGCCGACCTGAAGATCGTGCGCTCCACGATCGACCTCGCGCACAACCTGGGGCTCAGCGTGACGGCCGAAGGGGTCGAGACCGCGCAGGCATTCTCGATCCTGCGGGCGATGAAGTGCGACGAGGCGCAGGGCTACTTCATGGCCAAGCCGATGCCGGGCACCGAGTTCGCGGCCTGGCTGCGCAACTGGCAAGCGCCGCAGACCCGGCTGCAGACGGACTTCGCGGCGTTGATCTGAGGCGGCGCGAGGTGCCCTGCGACATCAACGCGGCAGCCATCGAGTGTGGCGCCGGGATTGAAACTCCCCCGGCGAAGCGGTCGAATCGTGAGCGTGTGTGACGAAGCGGCGAATGCCGGCGCATTTCGTGCGTTTGTGGCGCAGGTGCTCCGCTAAGCTGGCGCAGTGACCTCGCTGACCCCTCCCCCCGTGCCGGCACCGAAAGACACGGAGCCCGGCGCGGCCCCGACGCAGCCGCCGAGCCTGCCCGCGGACAACGCGCTGTGGGACGAGGCCGACCTGCCGCTGCTGCACGGCCCGGCGGCGGGATTCGCCGATTCCTCGGTCGACGAGCCCGACGGCCCGGTCCCGACGATCGGCCACATCGGCCGCTACGCGCTGAAGCACCAGCTCGGCGAGGGCGGCATCGGCACCGTGTACGCGGCACACGACCCGCTGCTGTCGCGGCTGATCGCGGTCAAGACGCTGCACGTCGAGGTCGACGAGCACGAGCGCGAGTCGTTCAACGCGCTGTTCCTGAACGAGGCCCGCGCCGCGGCGGGCCTGAACCACCCGAACATCGTCACCGTCTTCGACGCCGGCATCAGCGACGACCGCGCCTACATCGCGATGGAGCTGCTGAAGGGCCGCGACCTGCGCCAGCTGCGCCAGGAGGGCTGGCGCGCGACGCCGGCGCAGGCCGCGCTGATCGTGCGCCGCGTCGCCGACGCGCTCGGCTACGCGCACAGCAAGGGCGTGGTGCACCGCGACGTGAAGCCGGCCAACATCTTCATGATCGGCCGCACCCAGCCCAAGGTGCTGGACTTCGGCATCGCGCGCATCGCCCACCAGCACGACGCGCCGCACGGCCAGGGCGGCGACGTCGCGGCCGGCTCGCCGTACTACATGGCACCGGAGCAGGCGCGCCAGGAGCCGGTGGACCGGCGCGCCGACGTGTTCTCGCTCGGCGTCGTGCTGTACGAGCTGCTGGCCGACCTGAAGCCGTTCCGCGGCGGCACGCTGGACGAGATCACCACGGCCGTGCTGCAGCACGAGCCGCCGCTGGCGAACGTGGTCGATCCAACCGTGCCGGAGGCGCTCGCGCAGATCGCAGCCCGCGCGCTCGCGAAGGACCCCGAGCAGCGCTACCGGTCGGCACGCGCGTTCTCGCGCGAGCTGCGCCACTGGCTCGACGAGAACACCGTCGCGTCGGAGACCGATGTGACGATCGGGACCTCGCGCCCGCGCCGGCCGCTGTGGCTCGCGCTCGCCGCGTTCGCCACGATGGCGCTCGGCACGGCCGCCTGGATCGCGCTGGGCACGCATCGATCGGCCGCGCCGGCACCGCAGGCGGCGGCCACGGGCACGCCGCTGCCGGCACCCGCGCCGGCGGCGCCG
>JAYSLR010000127.1:0-2188 GCA_043725365.1 Rhizobacter sp.
CACCGGCCGATGCCCGCGAGGGCGTCTCTCCACCCCAGCACCTTGAACCATACAAGCCCGCGCCGGGTACCGCCTGCCGCGACGCGCTGACGCATCCAAGAGGCGACCAACCACGAACGGCGGCAACGGGCCGCAACCGGTCGGTCGCGTCCTCGGCGAGATCGGAGCCTCTGGTTTCATCCTAGCGCGCCACCGCCGGCGCGAGCCGGCCCGCGGCCAGCAGCACGACGATGCAGGTGATCGAGGTGATCGCGACCAGGAAGTTCGCGGTGTCGTCCTGCCCGGCCTGCACCGCTTCGTACACCGCCACCGACAGCGTCTGGGTGCGTCCCGGGATGCTGCCGGCCACCATCAGCGTCGCGCCGAACTCGCCGAGCGAGCGTGCGAACACCAGCAGCGCGCCGGCCAGGATGCCCGGCCAGGCCATCGGCACGGTGACGCGGAAGAACACGCTCCATTCGTTCAGGCCGAGCACGCGCGCGGCCTTCTCGAGCTGCGGATCGACGGCCTCGAACGCGGTGCGCGCCGACCGCAGCAGCAGCGGGAACGACACCAGCGACGCGGCGATCACCGCCCCCTGCCAGCTGAAGATCAGGTGGATGCCGAAGCGCTGCTGCAGCCAGTGGCCGAGCCAGCCGCGCGTGCCGACCACCACCAGCAGGTAGTAGCCGAGCACGGTCGGTGGCAGGACCAGCGGCAGCGTCAGCACCGCGTCGACGAGCGCGCGGCCGGCGAAACGGTGGCGGGCCAGCAGCCAGCCGACGCCCACGCCCAGCACCAGGTTGATCGCCGTCGCCCACGCGGCCACCCTGAGGGTGAGCGCGAGCGTGATCCACGTCGAGGCGTCCATTCCGCGCACCGTCAGGGTGGGCCGAAGCCGTACCGCGCGAGCACGGCCCGGGCCGCCGGTGTCGCCAGGAACTCGAGGAAGCGGCGCGCCGCGTCCGGGTTCGGCGCGCCGGCGATCACCGCGATCGGGTAGGCGATGGGCGTCCCGGTGGGCACGGTCGCGGCGACGCGGACCTTGTCCTTCATGATCGCGGCGTCGGTCGCGTAGACGAAGCCGGCTTCGACCTCGCCCCGCGCGACGTAGTCGAGCGCCTGGCGCACGCTCTGGGCCGTCACCAGCTTCGGCTCGACGCCGGCCCACAGCCGGGCGGCCTTGAGCGCGGCCTTCGCATAGCGGCCGGCCGGCACGCTCGCCGGATTGCCGATCGCAATGCGCCTGACCTCGGGCCTTTGCAGATCCGCGAGCGCCCTGATGCCGAGCCCGCTGTCAGCCGGCGTGACCAGCACCAGCGTGTTGCCGACGACGTCGCGGCGCGATCCGGGGGCGAGCAGCTTCTGCCGCTCGGCGCGGTCCATGGTCTCCTGATCGGCCGAGGCGAACACGTCCACCGGCGCGCCCTTCGAGATCTGCGCCAGCAGCGCGTCGGAGGCGGCGAAGTTGAAGACCACCGTCGTCCCGGCGTGGCGCGACTCGAAGGCCGGGCCCAGTTCCCGGAACGCATTCGTCAGGCTGGCGGCGGCCGACACGGTGAGCTCGGCCGCCCGCGCAGCGCCGCAGAATGCGGCGGCGACGGCGATCAGGCAGGCCAGGGTCTTGATGCGCATGGCAACGGGCGTCGGGTGAGTGACGAGCGCAATATAGCGCAATACATAACGGAGCCGGCGCACCCCCGCCGGCCCCGGCCGGCGGTTCAGTCTCGGACCTGGCGCAGGATGGCCTGCGCGCGCAGGATGACCGGCTTGTCGATCATCCTGCCGTCGAGCGCGACAGCGGCGCCGCCGCTGGCCGCGGCGGCCTCGATCACGCGCTGCGCCCAGGCCCGGTCGGCCGCGCTCGGGCTGAAGCTGCGGTTCACCGGCGCGACCTGCTTCGGATGGATGCACAGCTTCGCGCCGAAGCCCAGGCGCCGCGCGCGCTGCGCTTCGGACTCGACCGAAGACGCATCGTCGATCGCGGTGCTCGGGCTGTCGATCGGCGACGCCAGAGATGCCAACCGCGAAGCAAGCACCAACTGCGAACGAAAGAAGACGAGATCGTCGAAGTCGGCCTGCATGGCCATGTCGAGCTGGAAGTCGATCGCGCCGAAGGCCAGGCGCTGCACCCCCGGTGCCGACGCAATCGCCCGCAGATGGTCGAAGCCGGCGGCCGACTCGATCAGCGGGACGATCGGGGCGAGGG
>JAYSLR010000128.1:0-3759 GCA_043725365.1 Rhizobacter sp.
ACGACTACGACAGCTCGGCGATCTCATTCGACGCCGGTTTCTCGAGCGACGACAACAACCGTACCTGGAACATCGGCGTCGGCTACGCCTCGGACAAGATCAGCTCGACCAACGACATCACGCTGCACGAGCGCAAACGCACCACCGAGGTGATGGTCGGCGTCACGCAGGCGTGGACGGCGAACGACCTGCTGCAGGCCAACGTGACCTTGAACAGCGGGCGCGGCTACTACTCCGACCCGTACAAGACGCCCGACATGCGCCCCGACAAGCGCACCCAGGTGATCTTGCTGACGCGCTGGAACCATCACTTCGCGGAAATGGGTTCGACCCTGCGCACGAGCTACCGCTACTACCGCGACACGTTCGGCATCCGGGCTCACACGCTGGGCGCCGACTGGGTTCAGCCGGTCGGGGCGAGGGTGACCGTGACGCCGTCGCTGCGCCTCTATTCGCAAAGCGCGGCGAAGTTCTATTTCGATCCGGTCTACGACCCCGATGTCGGCGCGCCGTATCCGCCCGGCTACTTCACGAACCCGCCCGAGTTCATCTCGGCCGACCAGCGGCTTTCGGCGTTCGGTGCCATCACGCTGGGGCTGAAGCTCGCGGTAAAGCTGACGCCCGACTGGTCGGCCGACCTGAAGGGGGAGCGCTACGAACAGCGCTCGAAGTGGCGTGTCGGCGGCCAGGGCTCGCCTGGCCTGGACCCGTTCAGCGCGACCTTCCTGCAGGTCGGCGTGAACCGGCGCTTCTGAGCGTCCGATGCGCTCCTGCGGCTTCGAATTCCAGGCGATGTCCAGCGTTTGCGAGATCCGTCTCGACGGCGACGACGAGACGGCGCTTGCCGCAGCCGCGCAGCGCGCCATCGCCGAGGTGCGGCGCATCGAGACGACCTACTCGCGCTACCGCGCCGACAGCATCGTCTCGCGTATCAACGCCGCGGCCGGCACCGGCGTGCCGACCGAGGTCGATGACGAGACCTCGGCACTGCTCGATTTCGCGGGCGAACTGTATGCGCTCAGCGACGGCCTGTTCGACATCACTTCGGGCGTGCTGCGTCGCGTCTGGGACTTCAAGGGCCGGCAACTGCCCGACCCCGACCGCCTGCGCGCACTGCTGCCGTTGATGGGCTGGCCGCAGGTCGAGCGGCAGGGCTGCGAGGTTCATCTGGCACAGGCCGGGATGGAGCTGGACTTCGGCGGCTTCGGCAAGGAATACGCTGCCGACCGCGCGATGGCGGTGCTGGCCGAAGCGGGCCTGCGGCACGGGTTCGTGAACCTGGGCGGCGACATCCGCGTGCTCGGCCCGCGCGCCGACGGCAGCGCGTGGCGCTTCGGCATTCAGCACCCGCGCAGCGATACCGACACGATCGCCAGCGTCGACATGGTCGAAGGTGCGCTGGCCAGCAGCGGCGACTACGAACGCTTCTTCGAGCTCGATGGCCAGCGCTATTGCCACATCCTCGATCCGCGCACCGGCTGGCCGGTGCGCGGCTGGGCGTCGGTCAGCGTCACCGCACCGGCCTGCGTCGCGGCCGGCGCACTGAGCACGATCGCGATGCTGAAGGGCGAACGTGCGCTCGATTTTCTCGAGACGCAGCGCGCGAGCTTCTTCGCGGTCGACACCGCATTGCACACCTTTCACCACGAGCAGCCGGATGCCCGGCGTTTCGATCACGGAGCCCCCCCATGAATCTCTCACGATGGACCCGGCCTGCCCGCGCCCTGTTGCTGGCCACCTGTGCCGGCCTGACGTTCGCCTCGGTGGCTGCTGCCGCCGAGACCGAGTTCCTCGACCCGGCGCAGGCCTTTCGCGGCCAGGCGCGCGTGCTCGATGCGAAGACCATCGAGGTGCGGCTCGATGTCGCGCCCGACTACCACCTGTACCGCGAGCGCATGTCGGTCGAGCTCGACGGCACCGGCGGCCGCCTGCGCCCCGTCGCGATTCCGCCGGGCGAGATCGAGTTCGACGACACCTTCCAGAAGAACGTCGAGGTGTTGCGCGGCGGCGTGCCGATCCGCGTGTCGGTCGAGCGCGCCACATCGGACCTGCGCCTGCGCGTCACCTATCAGGGCTGCGCCGACAAGGGCCTGTGCTACCCGCCGCAGACCGCGTTCGTGTCGGCCGGCGTGAGCGGCGGGCAGATCCAGCGCGCGAGCTGGCTGGGCGAAGACGCGTCGACGCCAGCGGCTGCGGCCACGCTCGCCGTCGCGGCGCCGGTGTCGGAGACCGCGCGTGTCCAGAGCGCGCTCCAGTCGGGCAGCCTGCTGACGATCGCCGGCGTCTTCCTGGTTGCTGGCCTGCTGCTCGCGTTCACGCCCTGCGTGCTGCCGATGGTGCCGATCCTGTCGTCGATCATCGTCGGCCAGGGTGCGCCGGTGTCGCGCATGCGCGGCTTCACGATGGCGCTGGCCTATTCGCTGGGCATGGCGATGGTCTACACCGCGTTCGGCGTGGTCGCGGGCCTGCTCGGCGAAGGCCTCGCCGCAGCCCTGCAGAACCCGTGGGTGCTCGGTGCGTTCGCGCTGATGCTGGCGACGCTCTCGCTCTCGATGTTCGGCGTGTTCGAGTTGCAGATGCCTAGCTTCATCCAGAGCCGCATCACCGAGACCTCGAGCAGGCTGCCCGGCGGCAAGTTCGCCGGCGTGTTCCTGATGGGCGGGCTCTCGGCGCTGATCGTCGGGCCCTGCGTGGCGGCGCCGCTGGCCGGCGCGCTGGTCTTCATCAGCCAGACGAAGAACGTGGTCATCGGCGGACTCGCGCTGTTCAGCCTCGCGATGGGCATGAGTGTGCCGTTGCTGCTGGTCGGTGTCTCGGCCGGCTCGTTGCTGCCCCGCGCCGGCAGCTGGATGGAAGGCGTGAAGACCTTCTTCGGCGTGATGCTGCTGGCGGTCGCGCTGTGGATCGTCTCGCCGGTGCTGCCGGGCTGGGCGATCATGATCGTGATCGGCGCGGGCCTGCTGGTCGGCGCGGTGTACCTGAAGCTGTTCGACAAGCTCGCCGAGTCGGCGCCCGGCCGCCAGCGTCTCGCCAAGGGCTGCGCGCTCGTGCTCGCCGTGCTCGGCACCACGCAGGTGGTGGGCGCGCTCTCGGGTGGCGACAACCCGCTGCAGCCGCTGCGCCACCTGGCGCGCGCCGGCGGTGGCGCTGCCACGGCCGCGGCCGACAAGGGCACCGACTTCCGCCGTGTCCGCAGCGTCGCCGAACTCGACACCGCGTTGAAGACCGCGGGCCGCCCGGTGGTGCTCGACTTCTACGCCGACTGGTGCGTCTCGTGCAAGGAGATGGAGCACCTCACGTTCAGTGACCCCGACGTGCGCGCGCGCATGGCGAACGCGGTGCTGCTGCAGGCTGACGTGACGGCCAACTCGGCCGAAGACAAGGCCTTGCTGAAGCGCTTCGGCCTGTTCGGACCGCCCGGCATCCTGTTCTTCGATGCGAAGGGGCAGGAGCAGGTCGAGGCGCGTGTCATCGGCTTTGTGCCACCAAAGGGGTTCTCGTCGTCGCTCGCGGTGGCGGGGCTTTGATGACCACACCCACCCGCCACGCCCACGTCCTGATCCTCGGTTCCGGCCCGGCCGGCTACACAGCCGCCGTGTACGCTGCGCGCGCGAACCTGAAGCCGATGCTGATCACCGGCATCGCGCAGGGCGGTCAACTGATGACGACGACCGACGTCGACAACTGGTGTCGGTTTCCCTTCAAGCTGTCACTTTCGGTCTTTCATGTTGTCACCATGCCGGTAACCCCGCGACCCTG
>JAYSLR010000129.1:0-2451 GCA_043725365.1 Rhizobacter sp.
TCGCCGGGGCCGCGGATCTCGAGATCGCGGCGCGCGATCTCGAAGCCGTCGCCGGTCTCGAGCATCGCCTTCAGCCGCGCCTTGCCGGTGTCCGACAGCGGCGCCGCGTACAGCAGCACGCACACGCTGGCGACGCTGCCGCGACCGACGCGCCCGCGCAGCTGGTGCAGCTGCGACAGGCCGAAGCGCTCGGCATGCTCGATCACCATCAGCGACGCGTTCGGCACGTCGACGCCGACCTCGATCACCGTAGTCGACACCAGCAGCGCCATCGCACCGGCGCTGAACAGGGCCATTGCCGCCGCCTTCTCGGCCGCCGGCATGCGGCCGTGCAGCAGGCCGACTGCGTGGCCGGGCAGCGCGGCGCTCAGCTCGGCGTGCGTCTCGGTCGCGTTGCGCAGGTCCAGCGTCTCGCTCTCCTCGATCAGCGGGCAGACCCAGTAGACCTGCTGCCCCTGCGCGACCGCGTCGCGGATGCGCTCGATCACCGCGGCGCGCTTCGAGTCGGCGAACAGCTTGGTCACGACCGGCGTGCGCCCGGGCGGCAGTTCGTCGATGGTGCTCACGTCGAGGTCGGCGAACAAGGTCATCGCCAGGGTGCGCGGGATCGGCGTGGCGCTCATCATGAGGAGGTGCGGCTCCAGCTGCGCTGGACCCGCATCTTCATGGTTTGGATTGACGCCCGCCCCCTCCCCGTCCCTGCCCCTCGCGGAGGAGGGCCTGTCTTGATGGACAAGCTTCTCACGCAGCGCGAGCCGCTGCTGCACGCCGAAGCGGTGCTGCTCGTCGACGATCGCCAGCCCCAGCTTCGCGAAGTGCACCTGCTCCTGGATCACCGCGTGCGTGCCGACCACCAGCGCCGCCTCGCCCGACGCGACCTGTTCGAGCATCCTGGTGCGCGCCTTGCCCTTGCGGCTGCCGGTCAGCCACGCCACCGTGATGCCCAGCGGCGCGAGCCAGCCGACCAGCTTGCGCAAGTGCTGCTCGGCGAGGATCTCGGTCGGCGCCATCAGCGCACACTGCCAGCCGTCGGCGATCGCGATCGCGGCAGCGAGCGCGGCCACCACGGTCTTGCCGGAACCGACATCGCCCTGCAGCAGGCGGTGCATCGGGACCTCGCGTTGCAGGTCGTTCGCGATCTGTTCGACGACCCTGCGCTGCGCGCCGGTCAGCTCGAACGGCAGCGCGGCGAGGAGCTTCTCCTGCAGCGCACCCTGCCGCACGCAAAAGCGCGGCGCGCGCTGGCGCTCGCGCTCGCGCTTGGCCTGCAGCTGCGAAAGCTGTTGCGCCAGCAGCTCCTCGAACTTCAGGCGCTGCCAGGCCGGGTGGCTGCGGTCCTCGAGCGTGGCGAGCCCGACGTTCGGCGTCGGGTGGTGCAGAAAGTTCAGCGCGTCGCGCAGGCTCATCATGCCGGTCGGCACGGCCTGCGGCGGCAGCAGTTCGGCGAGATCGACGCGCGCCAGGGCCGCGTCCATCGCCTTGCGCAGATAGGCCTGCGGCAGCTGCGCGCTGGTCGGGTAGACCGGCGTCAGCGCGCTCGGCAACGGCGTGCCCTCGGCCACGACCCGGAACGCCGGGTGCACCATCTCCAGCCCGAAGAAGCCGCCGCGCGCCTCGCCGCGCACACGCACGCGGTTGCCCACCGCGAGCGCCTTCTGCTGCGACGGGTAGAAATGCAGGAAGCGCAGCACCAGGTCGTCGCTGCCGTCCGAGGCCCGCACGACCAACTGGCGGCGCCCGCGGATCTGCACCTCGCAGTCGCGCACCACGGCTTCGACCTGCGCGGTCGCGCCCTCGCGCAGGCTCGCGATCGGCACCAGGCGGGTCTCGTCTTCGTAGCGCATCGGCAGGTGCAGCGCAAAGTCGATCGGGCGCACAAGGCCAAGTTTCACGAGTGCCTTGGCGGGTCCGGACGTCTGTCGAGACTCCTGAAGTTCACGCGGCACCACCTTCTCCTGAAGGGACGCGGAAGGCGGAGGTGTGATCGACATGGGCTAATTCTGAGGTGCTCGTGAGCGGCGAAGCCCGTCCCCTGTAACGCCAGGCCCCACAATCCAAGCGAGTCGATTGCCAAACGATGCAATCCGTAGAATACTGGATCTATATACAGCAACGACATGGGCATCTCTCTTCTGCCGGATTTCATCAAGAAGCACTATGAAGTTCACGAATGGAAACACGCATGCGCCATCCTGAAGCAAGACTTTCCGAACGAATGGGGCGATATCTGCGATGTGCTCTCAGCCTTTCGTTTGCAGCGGTCTTGGATCTCGGTGGGCGGTGGGCGGTGGCCGCAAGTCGAAGGTTTCGGAATCAATCGACAGCGCGTTGTACCAACGCGGCTGGGTCGAGAAGCAGTTCGCCACCGAGATCCTGGTAGATGGCGCGCATAGCGAAAGTCCGACACATCAGATTGATTGCTTCAAGAATCGCGTCGCGCTTGAAATCGAG
>JAYSLR010000130.1:0-3635 GCA_043725365.1 Rhizobacter sp.
CTTCATCGAGAAGAACGCACCGCTGCTCGAACCCTGGCAGCGCGAGATCGTGCGCATCGTGCGCAAGATCGCGCAGTATTTCTACCCGCAGCGCCAGACCCAGGTGATGAACGAGGGCTGGGCCACGTTCTGGCACCACCACCTGCTGAACACGATGTACGACGACGGCTACCTGACCGACGGCGTGATGATCGAGTGGCTGAAGTCGCACACCAACGTGATCTACCAGCCACCGGTGGGCCACCGCGCGTACAACGGCATCAACCCGTATGCGCTGGGCTTCGCGATGTACACCGACATCAAGCGCATCTGCGAGAACCCGACCGACGAAGACCGCGAGTGGTTCCCGAACTTCGCCGGCCAGCCGTGGCTGCCGACGCTGGACCACGCGATGCGCAACTTCAAGGACGAGAGTTTCGTCGGCCAGTACCTGTCGCCGAAACTGATGCGCGATCTGCGCCTGTTCGCGGTGCTCGACGACGAGAACGCCGAGGCCCTGCAGGTCTCGGCAATCCACGATCCGTCGGGTTTCCGGCGGCTGCGCGAGGCGCTGTCACGCCAGTACGACCTGAGCTCGCGCGAGCCCGACATCCAGGTCTGGAACGTGAACCTGCGTGGCGACCGCTCGCTGACCTTGCGTCACACGCGCCACAACAACCGGCCGCTGCACGACAACGCGCAGGAGGTGCTGAAGCACGTCGCGCGGCTGTGGGGCTTCGGCGTGCAGCTGGACAGCGTCGACAGCGCTGGCGCGGTCGCGCAGCAGCTCTCGGTGCCCGCACCGGTGCACTGAGCGCCGATTCCGGCGGTTCAGAGCGCGAAGATCTTCCCCGGGTTCATGATGTTCTTCGGGTCCAGCGCGCGCTTGAGCGTGCGCATCAGCGCGACCGCGCCCGCGCCCGCCTCGGTGACGAGGAAGTCCATCTTGTGCAGCCCGATGCCGTGCTCGCCGCTGCAGGTGCCCTGGGCCTGAATCGCGCGTTGCACGACGGCGTGGTTGAGCCGCTCGGCGGTCTCGCGCTCGCTCGGGATCTTCGGATCCACCAGGTAGGCGATGTGGAAGTTGCCGTCACCGACATGGCCGACGATGTAGTGCATCATGCCCGCGGCCGTGGCCTCGTCCGAGGCCTGCGTCACGCATTCGGCCAAGCGCGAGATCGGCACGCAGGTGTCGGTCGTCACGGTGCGGCAGCCGGCCTTCAACTGCAGCCCGGCGAAGTAGGCACGGTGGCGCGCTGCCCACAGCTTGGTGCGCTCCTCGGGCGTCGTCGCCCACTGGAAGCCCGAGCCGCCGAATTCGGCGGCAATCTCCTGCACCGTCGCGGTCTGCTCGGCGACGCCGGCTTCGCTGCCGTGGAACTCCATCAACAGCATCGGCGCCTCGGGAAGCCGGAGCTTGTCATGCCGGTTGATGGCGCGCACCGCATGCGCGTCGAGCAGTTCGCAGCGCGCGATCGGCACGCCCATCTGGATGAGCTGGATCGTCGTGCGCACCGCCGCGTCGATGCTCGGAAACGCGCAAGTCGCGGCCGCGATCGCCTCGGGCAGCGGGTACAGCCGCAGCGTGATCTCCGTCATCACGCCGAGCGTGCCTTCGCTGCCGACCATCAGCCGCGTCAGGTCGTAGCCGGCCGACGACTTGCGCGCGCGCGTGCCGGTGTGGATCACCTCGCCACTGGCGGTGACGACCGTCAAGCCGAGCACGTTCTCCCGCATCGTGCCGTAGCGCACCGCGTTCGTGCCGCTCGCGCGCGTCGCGCTCATGCCGCCCAGGCTGGCATCGGCGCCCGGATCGATCGGGAAGAACAGGCCGGTGTGGCGGATCTCGTTGTTCAGCTGCGTGCGGGTCACGCCGGCCTGTACCGTCACGGTCAGGTCTTCCGGCTGAACACCGACGATCTTGTTCATGCGCGACAGGTCGATGCTGACGCCGCCCTGCACCGCGAGCAGGTGCCCTTCGAGCGAGGAGCCGACGCCGAACGGGATCACCGGCACCGCGTATTGATCGGCCAGCTTGACCACCGCGGCCACGTCCTCGGTGCTCTCGCAGAAGACGACGGCCTCGGGCGGCGGTGCGTCGATCGGCGATTCGTCGCGGCCGTGCTGCTCGCGCACCGCGAGTGCGGTCGAGCAGCGCGCGCCGAACTTCGCTTGCAGCGCCTCGAGCATCGCCGCCGGGATCGGGCGCGGCTCCAGCCGGGGCAGCAGGTGGGCGGGCAGGGGTGCGTTCATGGGGTGTCTCCGTGGCCGCGCGGCGGTGGCCTGAGGGCGATTGTGCCAAGGCGCTAGCATCCACACCATGTCGAATCGATTGACTCAGATCGCCACGCGCACCGGCGACGACGGCAGCACCGGCCTCGGCGACGGCACGCGCGTCCCCAAAGACCATCTGCGCGTGCAGGCGATGGGCGATGTCGACGAGCTGAACTCGCAGCTCGGCGTGCTGCTGGCCGAGCCGCTGCCCGACGACGTGCGCGCGCTGCTGGTGGTGATCCAGCACGAGCTGTTCAACCTCGGCGGCGAGCTGTCGATTCCCGGCTACGAATTGCTGAAGACACAGGCCGTGCTGCGCCTGGACGAGGCGCTCGCCCGGTACAACGCCACGTTGCCACGCCTGAAGGAGTTCATCCTGCCTGCGGGCACGCGCAGCGCGGCGCTCGCGCACGTGGCCCGCACGATCGCGCGCCGCGCCGAGCGCGCGGTGGTCGCGCTGACGGCGGCCGAGGCGGTGCGGGCCGAGCCGCGCCACTACCTGAACCGGCTGTCCGACCTGCTGTTCGTGCTCGCCCGCGTGCTGAACCGCGCCAACCTCGACGGCCTGGGCGGCGACGACGTCTACTGGAACAGCGAACGGCTCGCGCGCGACGCCGACTAACGCGACGCCGTCAGCCCTTCGTCGGCGGCGTCGCGCCGACCGCGAATTCGGCAAACGACAGAAAGCCGTCGTGGTCGCGGTCGAGCTCGCCGAAGCGGGCGGCGATCTCCGGGAAACGCTGCGCCTCGTCGCGCGACAGCTTGCCGTCGCCGTTGGTGTCGGCACGCGCGAACGCGGCCTCGATCGCCTCGCGCTCGACCGCCGTCAGCTCGGCCCGGGCCGGCGCCACGGCGCCGGCCAGACAAAGAGCCGCCAGCACGGTGGCAACGAACCCGTGCTGCAGCGGCGAGGCAAGCTTCTGGACCATCGGGACTTTCAGGCTGAACCGACCGGCATTTGACCCATTCGGGCACCCGCCGGCCAGCGCTCTTGCGCCCTCTTACGCCGGTTACCTCGACGCCATGCGCGCCTTGACGGCGTCGCTGAGCACGTCCAGCACCTCGAGCGAGTGATCCCATCCGAGGCAGGCGTCGGTGATGCTCTTGCCGTATTCCAGCTTCGAAGGGTCGTCCTTGCCGGCGCTGAACTTCTGCGCGCCCGCGTGCAGGTGGCTTTCGACCATCACGCCGAAGATGCAGCGGCTGCCCGCCTTCAGCTGCGCGGCCACGTCGCGCGCCACGTCGACCTGGCGCTCGTGCTGCTTGCTGCTGTTGGCGTGGCTGCAGTCGATCATCAGCGTGCAGTCGAGCTTGGCGGCCTCGATCTCCTTGCAGGCCGCGGCGACGTGCGCGGCGTCGTAGTTCGGTGTCTTGCCGCCGCG
>JAYSLR010000131.1:0-2352 GCA_043725365.1 Rhizobacter sp.
GATCACGATCATCAGCACGAGGTCGATCGACTGCAGGATGTCGAACTGGTCGGGCGAGATGAACTGCAGCTTGTGCGCATACAGCGCGCCGCCGAAGCCGGCGAGCGCGGCCGAGATCGCGAACGACATCGTCTTGTAGCGCGCGAGGTGGATGCCCATGCTCTGCGCCGAGACCTCGGAGTCGCGGATCGCGACGAACGCGCGCCCGGTCGGCGAGCGCAGCAGGTTCAGCACCGCCAGTGTCGCGAGCACCGCGACGACCAGGCAGGCGAAGTAGAACGAGGTGTCGGTGTCCAGCGTCAGGCCGAACACGTCGGGCGCCTTGACGTGGATGCCGGCGTTGCCGCCGGTCACGCTTTCCCAGCGCGCGAACACCTCCTCGACGATGAAGCCGAACGCGAGCGTCGCGATCGCGAGGTAGATGCCCTTGACGCGCAGCGCCGGCAGCCCGACCACCATGCCGACCACGGCCGACAGCGCACCGGCCGCGATCAGCGCCAGCGGTGCCGGCAGCCCGGCGTTCGTCAGTGCCGCCTGGGTATAGGCACCGACGCCCAGGAAGGCCGCGTGGCCGAGCGAGAACAGGCCTGTGAATCCCGACAGCAGCATCAGCCCGAGGCCGACGACCGAGTAGATCAGCACGAAGGTCAGCTGCGCGAGCCAGTATTCCGAGAACATCCACGGCGCGGCGAGCAGCGCCACCATCAACAGCGAATACCAGAACACGTGGCCGCCATGCTTGGCCAGGCGGATGTCCTGCGCGTAGTCGGTCTTGAAGAGGAAGCGCATGTCGGTGTCTTCCTCAGACCTTCTTGCGCAGCCGCTCGCCGAACAGGCCGTTCGGCCGCACCACCAGCATGATCAGCACGACGACGTAGGCGGCCACGTCCTTGAAGCCCTCGGGCAGGTAGAAGCCCGACAGCGACTCGACCACGCCGATCACCAGGCCGCCGACGAGCGCGCCCGGCAGGCTGCCGAAGCCGCCGACGACCGCGGCCGGCATCGCCTTCAACCCGATGAAGCCCATGTTCGCGTGCACGAACGTGATCGGCGCGAGCAGCAGCCCGGCGATCGCCGCCACCGCCGCGGCCAGCCCCCAGACCAGCCCGTTCAGTCGCTTCACCGGGATGCCCATGTAGTAGGCCGCGATCTGGTTCTGCGACGCCGCCTGCATCGCGACGCCGACCTTGCTGTAGCGGAACAGCGCGTACAGCGCGGCGCTGAGCACCAGCGTCGCGGCGATGATCACCATCTGCTCGACGTTCAGCACCAGCGTGCCGAGCTTCCAGATCGCGTCCTTGTAGGGCACCGGCAGCGTGTGGGTCTCGGTGCCCAGCCCCGGCACCATCGTGATCGCGCCGCGCGCCACATAGCCGATGCCGATCGTCAGCATCACGATCGAGAACGCCGGCTGGCCCAGGATCGGCCGGATCACGAGCCGCTCCAGCACGATGCCGAAGGCGCCCATCGCCGCCACCGCGCAGACGAACGCGAGCCAGAACGGGAAACCGAGCGAGCTCATCACGATCAGCCCGATGAACGCGCCCAGCATCATCAACTCGCCCTGGGCGAAGCTCACCGTCTCGGTGGCCTTGTAGATCAGCACGACGCCGAGCGCGATCAGGCCGTAGATGCAGCCCTGCGCGATCCCGCCGATGACGATCTGGAGAGCCTGCAAGACGATGCCTCCCGCCGGTCCGTCGGCGAGGCCGGTTGCAGGGCGGGCTCGACGCGGCTGGCGATTTCTTGATCTAATGGGGTCCGCTTGCCAAGCAAGCAGTTGCTTTGTAGCGAACTGCGCTGCCGGGCGGCAGCGTACAAACCCGAAACCGCACCTGAACAGGGGCTCCATGCCGGCCAAACCCCGCATCTCCGCCAGCGGCGGCGCGAAGCGCGCCGCGCCCCAGGCGCCCGACAACCGCCGCGCCGACCTGGTGCGCGTCGCGGCGCGGCTGTTCCGCGAGAAGGGTTTCGACGGCACCACGATCCGCGACATCGCGCATGCGGTGGGCATGCGCTCGGGCAGTCCGTTCTACCATTTCGCGAACAAGCACGAGCTGCTGATGGCGGTGATGGAGGAAGGCCTGCGCCTTGGCCTGGAGCGCACCCAGCAGGTGCTGGCCGACGCCGCGATGCCGGCCCCCGAGCGCTTCGCGCAGCTCGTGCGCACGCAGTACGGCATCCTGCACGACACCGGCAGCGACTTCATTCCGGTGATGCTGTACGACTGGCGCTCGCTGCCGGCGCAGTACAAGCGCCGCATCATCGAGCTGAAGGACCGCTACGACGCGATCTGGCAGCGCACGCTCGACGAGCTCCACGCACAGGGGTTGCTGCGCGCCGAACCGAAGC
>JAYSLR010000132.1:0-11742 GCA_043725365.1 Rhizobacter sp.
GCCGCGGCGGCGTCGAGCGCTCGCACATCCTGCCGTTCGCGATGGACGGCGCGCTGCTGATGGAGGTGTTCACGCACGACGGCATCGGCACCATGGTGGTCGACGAGAAGCTCGAGAGCCTGCGCGAGGCGACCTCCGACGACATCGGCGGCGTGCTGCAGCTGATCGAGCCGTTCGAGCAGGACGGCACCCTCGTCAAGCGCAGCCGCACCGAGATCGAGCGCGACATCGGCCACTACACCGTGATCGAACACGACGGCGTGATCTTCGGCTGCGCCGCGCTCTACCCCTACCCCGAGGCGAAGACCGCCGAGATGGCAGCGCTGACGGTCTCGCCGCAGGTACAGAGCCAGGGCGACGGCGAACGCATCCTCAAGCGCGTCGAGCAGCGCGCCAGGGCGATGGGGCTGGAAAGCATCTTCGTGCTGACGACGCGCACGATGCACTGGTTCATCAAGCGCGGGTTCAACCAGGTCGACCCCGACTGGCTGCCCGAAGCGCGCAAGCGCAAGTACAACTGGGACCGGCGTTCGCAAGTGCTGGTCAAGAAACTCGGTTGAGATTCCGATTCGCGCCGCCGCGAATCCATCGCCGGGAATTCACATTCAAAGGAGAAACCAAGATGCCGCGCACCATTCAATGCATTCATCTGAAGAAAGAGGCCGAAGGCCTGGATTACGCGCCTTATCCGGGCGAACTCGGCAAGAGAATCTACAACCAGATCAGCAAGGAAGCCTGGCAGCTGTGGATGAAGCACCAGACGATGCTGGTCAACGAGAATCGCCTGAATCTCGCCGATCAACGCGCGCGGCAGTATCTGGCGCGGCAGATGGAGAATTTCTTCTTCGGAACCGGCGCCGAACAGCCCGCGGGGTATGTACCGCCGACAGGCGCTTGATCGCAATCCCTCAGTTTGACTAGAATCGGCCACGGATCGGACCGATTCGAATTCAAACCCAAGGATCCCGCATGGCCTCGCTGAAAGAATTGATCGCGCAGAAGGAAGCCCTCGAACAGGAAATCGAGCGCACGCGGCAAAAGGACCGCAGCGACGCGATCGCGAAAGTCCGGGCGCTGATGGATGAATATGGTCTGACGGCGACCGACCTGAGCGCGCGCAAGAGTATCAAGCCACGTGGCGGCAAGGGCCTGAAAGTGGCGGCGAAATATCGCAACACAGCCACCGGCGATGCCTGGAGCGGCCGCGGCCTGCAGCCGAAATGGCTGAAGGCGGCGCTCGCGGGCGGGCGCAAGCTGACCGATTTCGCGGTGTGACGCGCCGCCGCCCGACGACTGACAAGCCACCCTTTGCGGTGGCTTTTTCACGGGCGCATGCCCTTGTGGCGTGCCCCCACGGATGAGGGCCCTGCCCCGGGCTTCTTTGCGGATCGCGGGTCGGGATCGCCTTCGCTTTGCCTTTACATTTACGCACAGTTTGCCGCCCTCCTCCGTGCCCGATACCCGTCTTCCCAGGTCCGCATCGGCCCTCGCCCTGCCGGTCGATTGGCGCGATTGGGCCCTGCGTACCGTGCTGCTGTTCGCCGCGTACTACCTGACCGGGCGCGCGGGCCTGACGGTGCCGCAGTTCGGCCCGCACGTCACGCTGATCTGGCCGCCGACCGGCATCGCGCTGGCAGCGCTGCTGCGCTTCGGGCTCGGGACCTGGCCGGGCATCCTGTTCGGTGCCCTGGCGCTGTCCCTGTCGACCGGCTCGCCGGCCTGGCTGGCGCTGCTGATCGCGCTCGGCAACACGCTCGGCCCGGTGCTCGGTGCCTGGGTGCTGCAGCGCGACGGTCTGCACGTCGAGCTCGATCGGCGCCGCGACCTGTGGTTGTTCGGCTCGATCGGCGTCGGCTTCTCGATGCTCATCACGGCCAGCAACGGCACGTTCTGGCTCGCCGCCGCCGGCGTCATCGGCTGGATCGACGTGCCCCAGGCGTGGACCTTCTGGTGGCTGGGCGATGCGATGGGGGCGCTCGTCATCGGCATCCCGCTGCTGACGCTGTCGCGAGCGGCGTGGCGCCGCGCCACCGGCGAATGGCGCTGGGTACCGACCGGCGCACTGGCGCTCGGCGCGATCGCGAGCGTCCTGCTCGCGCTTCGGGTCGGCGGCGAGCAGGCGATTCGATCGCCGCTGTTCTTCGTTCCGCACCTGCTGCTGTGCTGGCTCGCGGCGCGCAGCGGACTGTTCGCCGCGTCGACGACGGCCGCGCTGCTGAGTGCGGCCACGGTCTTCGCCACCGTGCACGACCTCGGCCCCTTCCAATGGGCCGATGGTGGTCTGGCGCTGTCGCCGCTGATCGCCTACGTGTGCAGCCTGCTCGCGGCCCCGCTGCTGACGAGTGGGCTGACCGGCGAGATCGCGGCGAACGAGCGCCGCTGGCGGCTCGCGCTCGACGCGTCGCAGGTCGGCATCGGCGAGTGGAACCTGGCGACCGGCCGAATCGCCTTCACGAAGCGCTGGCTCGCACTGCTCGGCCATTCGTCGCAGACCTTCGGTGACGGCCTGCCGGCGTTCTGGGCCCTGGTGCACCCGGACGACACGCCGGACGTGGAACTCGCGTTCGACTCGCTGCGCCGGCGCGATGCGCCGAACTGCCGCGTCGAGTGCCGCATGCGCTGCCGCGACGGCAGCTGGAAGCTGTTCGAGCTGCACGGGCTGGTGGCCGAGAGCGGCCGCTCCGGCGAGCCGCTGCGCATCCTCAGCACCGCGCGCGATATCGGCGACGTGCAGGCGGCGCGCGAGAGCCACGCGCTGTCGCAGAGCGTGTTCCAGCACCTGCACGAGGGCCTGCTGATCACCGACCCGCAGCAGCGCGTGCTCGAAGCGAACCCGACCTTCACCGAAATCACCGGGTACGCGCGCGATGAGCTGCTCGGGCTGGTGCCGGCGATGCTGCAGCCGGCCGAATCCGAGCCGGAAGTGAACCACCAGCTCGCGGCGATGCGCGCCGCGCTGGTCAGCGACGGCACCTGGCGCGGCGAGCTGCGCCAGCATCGCCGCAACGGCGAGCCGTGCCTGCTGCAGGTCACGATCACCGCGGTGCGCAACGCGAACGGCTCGGTGCGCAATCACGTGCTGGCGATCGCCGACATCACGCATGCGCGCCGGCAGCTCGAGCAACTGCAGCGCCAGGCGCACTTCGACGAGCTGACACGGCTGCCGAACCGGGTCCGGCTCGCGCAGATGCTGCAGGCGGCGATGCAGGCGAGCCGCCGCGAAGGCTCGCTGCTGACGGTGTGCTACCTGGACCTCGACCACTTCAAGCCCGTCAACGACCGCTTCGGCCACGAGGCCGGCGATCGCCTGCTGGTCGAGCTGGCGAACCGGATGCGGCGCTCGCTGCGCTCGTGGGCCGGCGGCGACGACGTGGTCGCGCGCATCGGCGGTGACGAGTTCGTGCTGCTGCTGCGCACCGCCACGCTCGAGGAGAGCCGCCATGCCGTCGAGCGGGTGCTCAACCAGGTCGGGCAGCCTTACGGGCTGGGCGTCGGCGCCGGTCCGGTGCTGGTGACCGCGAGCATCGGCGCGACGGTGTTCCCGCTCGACGGTGCCGACGCCGAAACGCTGCTGCGCCATGCCGACCATGCGATGTACGGCGCGAAGCAGGCCGGGCGCAACGGCTACCTGTTCTTCGACGCCGAACACGACCGCCGCGCCGAGGCCCGCTTCGTGGCCTTGGGGCGCGTCCAGGGAGCGCTCGACGCCAACGAGTTCCGCCTGTACTACCAGCCCAAGGTCGACATGCGCAGCGCCAGGGTGCTGGGCTTCGAGGCGCTGCTGCGCTGGAAGCACCCCGACCAGGGCGTGATCTCGCCGGCGCAGTTCCTGCCGCTGATCGAGAACACCGGGCTGGCGATCAGTGTCGGGAACTGGGTGCTGCAGCAGGGCATCGACCAGCTCGCACGCTGGCTGCGCCTCGGCCTTGACCTCTCGGTCAGCATCAACATCTCGGCACGCCACCTGCAGGAGCCGCTGTTCGCGCAGCATCTGGCGGGGTTGCTGTCGCGGCACCAGGCACCGGTCGCGCACCGACTGGTCATCGAGGTGCTCGAGACCGCGGCGCTGGCCGACATCGATCACACCTGCGAGCTCATGGAAGAGTGCCGCGCGCTGGGCGTGCGTTTCGCGCTCGACGACTTCGGCACCGGCTACTCGACCTTCACGTACCTGAAGCAGTTGCCGATCGACATGCTGAAGATCGACCGCTCGTTCGTCACCAACATGCTCGGCGACCGCCAGGACCTGGCGATCGTCGAGGGCGTGATCGGGCTGTCGCAGACCTTCGGCTGCTCCGTCGTCGCCGAGGGTGTGGAGACGCGTGCCCAGGCACAGCGCCTGATCGAGATCGGCTGCAGCATCGGCCAGGGCAACGGCATCGCCGCCGCCATGCCCGCCGAGCAGGTCGCCGCCTGGGTACGCGACTACAAGGGCATGCCCAGCGCCAGCGAGCTGTTCGCGCCGGCCTGAGCCCGACCCGCCGGCGCGCGCGTCGCCGCGGGAGGCGCGACGCTAGACTCGGCTCGTGATTCCGGCCGCCTTCATCCAGGACCTGCTCGCCCGCGTCGACGTCGTCGACGTCGTGGGGCGCCACGTGCAGCTGAAGAAGGGGGGCGCGAACCTGCTGGGCCTGTGCCCATTCCACGCCGAGAAGTCGCCGAGCTTCTCGGTCAGCCCGAGCAAGCAGTTCTATCACTGCTTCGGCTGCGGCGCGAGCGGCGACGCGATCCGCTTCCTGACCGAGTACAGCGGGATGAGCTTCCTCGATGCGGTCAGGGAACTCGCACAGCAGGTCGGACTGCAGGTGCCCGAGGAAGAGAGTACGCCCGCCGAGCGCGAACAGGCCGCCGCCCAGAAGCAGCGCCGCTCGACCTTGACGGAGGTGCTCGCCAAGGCGGCCGACGCCTACCGCAGGCAGCTCAGGCAAAGCCCGCGCGCGATCGACTACCTGAAGGGCCGCGGCCTGAGTGGCGAGATCGCCGCCGCGTTCGGCCTCGGCTACGCGCCCGAGGGCTGGCGCAGCCTGGCCAGCGTGTTCGCAAACTACGACGACCCGTTGCTCGAAGAGAGCGGGATGGTGATCGTCAAGCCGTCAGACGAGGAGGTCGCGAGCGGGCCGGGCGCCGGGCCGCCATGGGCCACGCCGGGGCCCCTGAATGGCCCCGCCGGCCCGTACCCCCAAGAGGGATCGGCCGAGGTACTCGGCGGACGCGGGGCGCCATCCGGCAAGCGCTACGACCGCTTCCGCGACCGCATCATGTTCCCGATCCGGTCGGTGCAGGGCGACGTGATCGGCTTCGGCGGCCGGGTGCTGGACCGCGGTGAACCGAAGTACCTGAACTCGCCCGAGACACCGGTGTTCAGCAAGGGCCGCGAGCTCTACGGTCTCTTCGAAGGGCGGGCCGCGCTGCGCCAGCGCGGCTATGCGCTGGTGGTCGAGGGCTACATGGATGTGGTCGCGCTCGCGCAGTCCGGCTTCGGCAATGCCGTGGCCACGCTGGGCACGGCCTGCACGCCCGATCACCTGCAGAAGCTGTTCCGCTTCACCGACTCGGTCGTGTTCAGCTTCGACGGCGACGCGGCCGGCCGGCGCGCCGCGCGCCGCGCGCTCGAGGCGAGCCTGCCGCACGCGAGCGACACGCGCACGATCCGCTTCCTGTTCCTGCCCGCCGAGCACGATCCCGACTCGTACGTGCGCGAGTTCGGCGCAGCGGCGTTCGAGGAATGCGTCGCGCAGTCGATACCGCTGTCGCGCCAGCTGGTCGAAGCCGCCGCCGAGGGCTGCGATCTGGCGGCCGCGGAGGGTCGCGCGCACATGCTGGCCAACGCGAAACCGCTCTGGAGCGCCCTGCCCGACGGCACCCTGAAGCGGCAGCTGCTGACCGAGATCGCCGCCGCCGCCCGCGACGAGGTCGATCAGTTGCTGCGGCAGTGGGGCCACGCGCCGGCGCGCAGCGCCGGGCGCGAAGCGTCGCCGGCCAGAGTGCAACCGCGCCGCGCCGGCGCGCTCAGCAAGGGCACCGCCAACCTGCTCGACCGGGCGATCTGGTTGCTGTTGCAGCGCAGCGAGCTGTGGGCGGGGCTCGATGGCGAGTCGCACGACTTCCTGGCCGGACAGGCCGCCCCCTACGACCTGTTCTTCGGCTGCATCGAGCGCAGCATTCACGAGCACGGCACGCTGTCGTTCGCCGCGCTGCTGGACGAACTGCGGGGGCAGGTGGCCGATGTGCCCAACGGAACCAGCGTGATCACGCGAATCGCCGGTTTTCATGCTTCCGATGCGCAGGTCGACGTGGCCCGGGAACTGAGCTTCGTGCTCGACGGCCTGCGACTGCGCGCGGTCGACGACGAGCTCAAACTGATGGCCGCAAGCGCCCTGGATTCGCCGGACGCGCAGCGGCGCTTCACGCATCTGAGCGCCGAGCGCGCCAGGCTGAAGAACCTGCTCGCGAGCCAGCAAGGCGCGGGCAACTGAACTGGCGGAATTCGCGTTCCATGGGTATAATCCTCAGTTGACGTTAGCGCGGCAAGAGTGACAGCAGCACCTCCGGGCCCCGGCCACCCTCTGACCCAGGGTCCCCATTGCGGGTTACAGGCCACCTTTTCCCGCAAGGACTGCACTCCCAAATGATCACCCGAGCTTGCCCGCTCGACAGCGGCCCGATCGACGATTCGACGGGCCGAGCGACGATTCGATCGACCATCCAACGGGCCAGCCTCCGATCGGGTGCCTCTGCACTTGAATTGCGCCGCATCGCGCGCAGTTCGGTGACCGGGCGTCCGTACCGCCGGCCCGCCATCATCCGAGGATTTGCATGACCGCGAAGAAGAGCGCCCCGGCCGCGAAGGCCGCCCCTGTCTCTGGCAACAAGACGGCAGTTTCCAATGCCGCCAAGAGCGCCGCCGCGAAAGCCCCGAAAGCCGAGGCGCCGGTCAAGAAGGCCGCCAAGCCCGCGACGAAGGTGGTCGAGATCGCGAAGGGCAAGCCCGGCCGCAAACCCAAGGTCGAAGAGCGGGCGCAGAAGTCGGAAGACAACGACGTCGACCTGTCGGACCTCGAGTCCGACCTCGAAGGCGAGCCCGAGGTCGAGACCGCCGCCGTCGACGAGACCAAGGTCAAGGCCAAGCCGCTGCGCATGAAGGTCTCGCGCGCCAAGGAGCGCGCGTTGATGCGCGAGTTCGGCCTCGAGGAGACCGCGCTGACCGAAGAGGAAGCCACCAAGCGCCGCCAGGAGCTGAAGACGCTCATCAAGATGGGCAAGACGCGCGGCTTCCTGACGCACCAGGAGATCAACGATCACCTGCCGGAAAAACTGGTCGACAACGAGATCCTCGAGGCCATCGTCTCGATGCTCAACGACATGGGCATCGCGGTCTACGAACAGGCGCCCGATGCGGCGACGCTGCTGATCGCCGGCGGCGGCACGACCACCGCGACCGAGGAAGAGGCCGAAGAAGCCGCCGAAGCCGCGCTGTCCACCGTTGACTCCGAGTTCGGCCGCACCACCGACCCGGTGCGCATGTACATGCGCGAGATGGGCACGGTCGAGCTGTTGACGCGCGAGGGCGAGATCGAGATCGCCAAGCGCATCGAAGGTGGCCTGCAGGCGATGATGTACGCGATCAGCGCCTCGCCGACCACGATCGCCGAGATCCTGAGCTACGCCGACCGTATCGCCTCGGGCGACATGAAGATCTCCGAGGCGGTCGACGGATTCGTCTCCGAAGACGAGGCCGACGACTATGTCGCCGAGGAAGACGTCGACTTCTTCGACGAGGAAGACGACGACGACGGCCAGGGCGGCTCGAAGGCGCTGACGAAGAAGCTCGAGGAGCTGAAGGTCTCGGCGCTGGCCAAGTTCGAGACGCTGCGCATCAACTTCGACAAGATGCGCAAGGCCTTCGAGAAGGACGGCTACCAGTCGCCCTCGTACAACAAGGCGCAGCAGGCGATCAGCAATGAGCTGATGACGATCCGCTTCACGGTCAAGACGATCGAGAAGCTGTGCGGCATCCTGCGCTCGCAGGTCGACGACGTGCGCCGCTACGAACGCGAGCTGCGCAAGATCCTGGTCGACAAGTGCGGCATGCCGCAGGACTACTTCATCAAGCACTTCCCGCCCAACCTGCTGAATCTGAAGTGGGCCGAAAAGGAAGTGGCGGCGAACAAGTCGTACAGCGCGATCCTGGCGCGCAACCTGCCGCCGGTGCAGGAATTGCAGAAGAAGTTGACCGACCAGCAGGCCAAGGCCGTCGTGCCGTTGGAAGATCTGAAGCGCATCAACAAGCGCATGAACGAGGGTGAGAAGGCCTCGCGCGACGCGAAGAAGGAAATGATCGAGGCCAACCTGCGCCTCGTGATCTCGATCGCGAAGAAGTACACCAACCGCGGCCTGCAGTTCCTCGACCTGATCCAGGAGGGCAACATCGGCCTGATGAAGGCGGTCGACAAGTTCGAATATCGTCGCGGCTACAAGTTCTCGACCTACGCGACGTGGTGGATCCGCCAGGCGATCACGCGCTCGATCGCCGATCAGGCGCGCACGATCCGCATCCCGGTGCACATGATCGAGACGATCAACAAGATGAACCGGTTGAGCCGCCAGCACCTGCAGGAATTCGGCTTCGAGCCCGATGCGCCGACGCTGGCCGAGAAGATGGAGATCCCGGAAGACAAGATCCGCAAGATCATGAAGATCGCGAAGGAGCCGATCTCGATGGAGACGCCGATCGGCGACGACGACGACTCGCACCTGGGCGACTTCATCGAGGACACCAACAACACGGCGCCGATCGAGGCCGCGATGCAGGCCGGCCTGCGCGACGTGGTCAAGGACATCCTCGACTCGCTGACGCCGCGCGAGGCCAAGGTGCTGCGCATGCGTTTCGGCATCGAGATGAGCACCGACCACACGCTCGAGGAAGTGGGCAAGCAGTTCGACGTGACGCGCGAGCGCATCCGCCAGATCGAGGCGAAGGCGATCCGCAAGCTCAAGCACCCGAGCCGCTCGGACAAGCTTCGCACCTACCTCGACACGCTCTGACAGGACGACCTCGACAATGCGGCCCCGTGCGTTCCACGGGGCCGCTTTTCTTGCGCAGGGGGCTGCGCTATAAACTCGCGCGAACCGCCTGCACTGCCCGCTCCACATGACCCAGACCATCGATCGCACGGTGCTGTTCGCCGACCTGCGCGGCAGCACGTCGATGTACGAGACGCTGGGCAACTCCGATGCGAGTGCGGTGGTGACGCGCAGCGTCGCGCTGCTGGCACGCATCGTGGGCCTGCATCAGGGCCACGTCGTCAAGACCCTGGGCGACGGCCTGATGGCGATGTTCACGGCGCCGGCGTCGGCGGTGGCCGCGGCCGACGACATGCACGAGTCGCTGGAGCGCGTCGGCGCGCCCGGCGACGGCGCGCTGTCGCTGCGGGCGCGGATGGTGCCGCTGAAACTGCAGGTCGGTCTCGCGCGCGGCGAAGTGGTCGAGATCGCGGGCGACGTCTTCGGCGACGCGGTCAACGTCGCGGCACGGCTGCTCGACCATGCCGGCGACAACGAGACGCTCGTCACCGCGCTGGTGCTGGACGGTCTGGATCCGGTCGAGCGCGCGCGTTTCCGCAGCCTCGACCGGATGCAGCTGCGCGGACGCGTCGAACCGGTGCACGTGCACCTGCTCGAGGCGACGCCGCGCGGCGGGGACACCGCGGCGACCGCGTTCGGCGACATCGTCCCGGTCGCCTCCGAGCCCGAGGCGATCCGCCTCGACTGGATGGACCAGCGCCGTGTCTACGCGGGGCCGAGCCTGCCGGTCGTGCTCGGCCGCAGCCCGCAGGCGACTTACATCATCGACGACACCCGCGTCTCGCGCTCGCATGCGCGCATCGACTGGCACGGCGGCACGTTCCAGATCACCGACCTGAGCTACAACGGCACCTACGTCCGCTTCGACCACGACCCGGAGATCATCTGCCTGCGGCGTGGCAGCTGCACGCTGCACGGCAGCGGCACCATCGGGCTGGGCACCCAGCCGATCGATGCGCTCAGCCCGAGCGTGCGCTTCGAGGTGCTGAAGTTCGCCGACACCCAGCCGCACGACGGCTCGCTCTGACGCGAAACCCCGGCCGAGCCGGTCGCAGCGCGGCCCGCGCATCGCCGATAATCGCGCGCCCATCGCCACCATCGTTCATGCCCTTCGCCCCGGAACCCCCGCATCGCCACGGCGAGCCGTCGACCACCGCCGTGCTGCTGTGCAATCTCGGCACGCCCGACGCGCCGACGCCCGGCGCGGTGCGCCGCTACCTCGCCGAGTTCCTCAGCGACCGCCGTGTCGTCGAGATCCCGCGCGCGCTGTGGCTGCTGATCCTTCACGGCGTGATCCTGCGCACCCGCCCGGCGAAATCAGCACGCAAGTACGCCAGCATCTGGACCGTCGAAGGGTCGCCACTGAAGGTCTGGACCGACAAGCAGGCCAAGCTGCTGCGCGGCTACCTGGGCCAGCGCGGCCACCACGTGGAGGTACGCTATGCGATGCGCTACGGCAGCCCTTCGATCGCTTCGGTGCTCGACGAGTTGAAGGCGCAAGGCACGACCCGCGTGCTGGTGCTGCCGCTGTACCCGCAGTATTCGGCGACGACGACGGCCAGCGTCACTGACGCAGTCGGTGCCTGGGCCCGCGAGGTGCGCCTGCTGCCCGAACTGCGCTTCGTCAACCGCTACCACGACGACCCGGGCTACATCGACGCGCTCGCCAGGCGCGTCAGCGACCACTGGCAGACGAACGGCCGGGCCGAGCGCCTGGTGCTGAGTTTCCACGGCGTGCCGAGGCGCACGCTGACGCTGGGTGACCCGTACCACTGCGAGTGCCTGAAGACCGCGCGCCTGCTGCGCGAGCGGCTCGACCTCGGCCCGGACGGGTTGCTCGTCACGTTCCAGAGCCGGCTCGGCCGTGCCGAATGGCTGCAACCCTACACCGAGCCGACGCTGGTCGCGCTGGCGAAGCGAGGCGTGCGCAGCGTCGACGTGATGTGCCCCGGATTCACCTCCGACTGCCTCGAGACGCTGGAAGAGATCGACCTGGAGGCGCGCGCCGCCTTCCTGCGCGCGGGCGGCACGAAGTTCCACTACGTTGCCTGCCTGAACGACCAGCACGAATGGATGGCGGCGCTGTCGGCGGTCGCCATCCGGCACCTGCAGGGCTGGCCGACGACCGAGCGTGCCGATGCCGTGGCCCTCGAGACGCAACGCCAGCGAGCGCTCGCCGCCGGCGCACCGACCTGACCTGGGGTCGCGAAGGCCCCGTACGCGATGCAAGAAATCTCCCGAACCGACAAGGTGCGCCTGGACAAGTGGCTCTGGGCCGCCCGCTTCTTCAAGACCCGCAGCCTGAGCGCCGACGAGATCGGTCGCGGCCGGGTGCAGGTCAACGGCCACGCCGCCAAGGCCTCGCGCGAGGTGCGCGTCGGCGACACGATCGCGCTGAAGCAGGGCCAGGTCGCCCGCACCGTCGTCGTGATCGCGGCCAGCGAACACCGCGGGCCGGCCACGGTCGCGCAGGCGATGTTCTCGGAGACGCCCGAAAGCATCGCGCTGCGCACCCAGCAGGCGCTCGCGCGGCGCCTGAACGCCGAACCGTCGCTGACGATCGAGCAGGGCCGCCCGACCAAGCGCGACCGGCGCCAATTGGCCGACTGGAACCGCTGGAGCGCGTCGGCCGATCCCGAATGACACGGGCCGCGAAGC
>JAYSLR010000133.1:0-4314 GCA_043725365.1 Rhizobacter sp.
GACGCTGATCTCGCTGGTGCCGCTGCTGACCGTGATGCTCGCGGTGTTCTCGGCGTTCCCGATGTTCTCGAGCTTCCAGGACGCGCTGCAGAAGTACTTTCTGCAGACGCTCGTGCCGACCGACATCGCGAACCAGGTGCTCAGGGCGCTGAACCAGTTCGCGGGCAAGGCCAAGGGCGTGGGCAGCGTCGGGCTGGTGCTGCTGTTTCTCGCCGCGCTCGCGCTGATGCTGACCATCGACCGGACGTTGAACGGCATCTGGCGCGTGCGCAGCCCCCGACCGATCGCGCAGCGCGTGCTCGTCTACTGGGCCGCCGCCACCCTCGGGCCGCTCGCGCTGGGCGTGAGCCTGAGCCTGACCTCGTATGCGGTGTCGGCCTCGAAGGGGCTGGTCGAGGTGCTGCCGGGCGGCGTTGCGCTGCTGCTGGAGACGCTGGAGTTCGGGCTGCTCGTGGCCGCGTTCGCCGGGCTGTTCCACTACGTGCCGAACACCCACGTGCGATGGCGCCATGCGATCGCGGGGGGGGCGTTCAGCGCGGTCGGCATCGAGGTCGCGAAGAAGCTGCTCGGCTGGTACCTGCAGACGGTGCCGACCTACACGGTGATCTACGGCACCCTGGCCGCGGTGCCGATCTTCCTGATCTGGATCTACCTGGTGTGGGTCATCGTGCTGCTCGGCGCGGTGGTCGCGGCCTACGCGCCCAGCTTGCGGATGCGCGTCAAGCGCTGGCCCGACGGGCCCGGCGCGCGGCTGCAACTGGCGATGGCGATCCTGCGCGAGCTCGATCGGGCGCGGGGCGCCGGCGACCGCGGCCTGGGCAGCGGGCAGCTCGCCGCGACCCTGCGCATCGACCCGCTGCAGATCGAGCCGATCCTCGACACGCTGCTCGCGTTCGACTGGGTCGGCCGGCTCGACGAGGCGGGCGACCCGCGCTTCGTGCTGCTGTGCGATCCGGTGCGCACGCCGGCCCAGCCGCTGCTGGCATTGCTGCTGATCGAGCCGTCGCCGGCCTCGCGCGGGCTGTGGCAGCGCGCCGGCTTCGACACGATGACCCTGCGCGAGCTGCTCGAGACCTGAGCGCCGGGCGCGGCGTTCAGCGCGGGCGTGGCACCGTGCCCACCTTGTGGGGGGCGCGCATGAAGTCGAAATCGACCCCCTGGTCGGCCTGGGTCACGGTCTGCAGGAAGAGCTTGCGGTAGCCCCGATCGGCGCTGGGCTCGACAACCGGGTTGTCGCGCATGCGCGCCGCGAGCTCGTCGTCGGAGACCAGCAACGCGATTTCGCGGTTCTTCACGCTCAGGCGGATTCGGTCGCCGTCGCGGACCTGGGCCAGCGGGCCGCCGACCGCGGACTCGGGGGTGACGTGCAGCACGATCGTGCCGAAGGCGGTGCCGCTCATGCGCCCGTCCGAGATCCGCACCATGTCCTTCACGCCCGATCGCGCGAGCTTGCGCGGGATCGGGATGTAGCCCGCCTCGGGCATGCCGGGCGCGCCCTTCGGGCCGATGTTCTTCAGCACCAGCACGTCCTGCGGCGTCACGTCCAGGTCGTCGCGGTCGATTCGGGTGACGAGGTCTTCGATGTTCTCGAACACCACGGCCCGACCTTCGTGCTCCATCAGCGCCGCGTCCGCGGCCGACTGCTTGATGATCGCGCCGCCCGGCGCCAGGTTGCCGTGCAGCACCGCGATGCCGCCCTGCGGGTAGATCGGGTCCGCGATGCTGCGCACCACGTCCTGCCTGAAGCCGGGGCCGGCGCGCTCGAGTTCCTCGCCCAGCGTGCGGCCGGTGACGGTCAGTGCCTCGAGCCGCAGCAGCGGCTTGAGCTCGCGCAGCAGCGCGGCCATGCCGCCGGCGTGGTGGAAGTCTTCCATGTAGTGCCGGCCCGAGGGCTTCAGATCGAGCAGCACCGGCGTCTCGCGGCCCATGCGGTCGAGCGCCTTCAGGTCGATGTCCAGGCCGACGCGCCCGGCGATCGCCGCGAGGTGGACGATGCCGTTCGTCGAGCCGCCGATCGCGAGCAACACGCGCATCGCATTCTCGAACGCGGCGGGCGTCAGGATCCTGGCTGTCGTGAGCCGGTCCTTTGCCATTTGCACGGCGAGCGCGCCGGTCTGTTCGGCGACGCGGATGCGATCGGCCGTCACCGCCGGCGGCGAGGCGCCGCCCGGCACCGTCATGCCGAGCGCCTCGGCAAGGCAGGCCATCGTGCTCGCGGTGCCCATCACCGAGCAGGTGCCGACGCTGGCGACCAGCTGGTTGTTGACGTCGGCGGTCTCGTCGGCGTCGATCTCGCCGGCGCGGAACCTGCCCCAGTAGCGGCGGCAGTCGGTGCAGGCACCGACGCGCTCGCCGCGGTGCGAGCCGGTCAGCATCGAGCCGGTGATCAGCTGGATCGCCGGGATGTTCGCCGACGCCGCGCCCATCAGCTGCGCCGGCACGGTCTTGTCGCAGCCGCCGATCAGCACCACCGCGTCCATCGGCTGCGCGCGGATCATCTCCTCGGTGTCGATCGCCATCAGGTTGCGCAGGAACATGCTGGTCGGCGCGGCGAAGCTCTCGTGGATCGAGATCGTCGGGAACGCCATCGGCAGGCCGCCGGCCAACATCACGCCGCGCTTCACCGCCTCGACCAGCTGCGGCGCGTTGCCGTGGCAGGGGTTGTAGTCGCTGCCGGTGTCGGCGATCGCGATCACCGGGCGGTCGAGCGCGGCATCGGTGTAGCCCGCGCCCTTGATGAAGGCCTTGCGCAGGAACAGCGAGAAGTCCTGGTCGCCGTAGCTGGTCAGGCCCTTGCGCATGCCGGTGGGCGGGTCCTCGGGGGGCTGTGGCATCGCTGTTCCTAGCGCGTCGACTCGAACGGGATCGCGCGGCAGTGCAGCGCACGGTTCTTGCCGAAGCGCTTGGCCGCGTACATCGCGTCGTCGGCCTGTTGCAGCAGGTTCAAGGGGTGGCGCGCGTCGTTCGGCGCGAGCGCGTAGCCGATGCTGGCGCTGACGACGCCGGCGAGCCGCCCGTTGCCGGCCACCGCCTGCACCGCGTCGACCATGTGCCGCGCCAGCGCATGCGCGCCCTCGACATCGCGCACGTTCGCCATCACGAGGAACTCGTCGCCGCCGAAGCGGCCGACCGCGTCCTCCACGCGGACCGCGGCCTGCAGCGCCGCGCCCACCGCGACCAGCAGCGCATCGCCCTCGCGGTGGCCGAGGCGATCGTTCACCGCCTTGAAGCCGTCGAGGTCGACGAAGTACAGCGCCACCGGCTGATGCTCGGCGTCGGCCAGCGCGGCCTCGACGCGGTCCATCATCGTGCGCCGGCTCAGCACGTCGGTCAGTGCGTCGCGTTCGGCGCGGCGCTTGAGTCTTTCCTGTGTCACCGTGAGTTCGTGCACGTCGATCGTCACGGTGTACAGGCCCAGCACCTCGCCCGCGTCGGACAGGTCGGGCACGTAGCTGGTGCGCATCCAGCGCGGGCCTTGCGGCAACGAGGTCACGAGGCGCGTGTACTGCACGGTCTTGCCCTGCAGCGCGCGCAGGAAGTACGGCTCGTGCTCGGCCCAGCGGCGCGCGCCGCGCGCGTCGCCGATGTGCTGGCCGATCAGCTCGGTGCTGCTCGACTGCGTCGCCTCGCAGTAGGCCTTGTTGACGAAGCGCAGCCGGAAGTCGCGGTCGACATACGTCAGCGGGTACGGGATGTTGTCGGTGAAGCGGTCCAGCCGCCGCTGCGTGGACGTCAGCGTCTCGCGCGCGACCACGTCGTCGTGGATGTCGGTGGCGATCGTGAACACCGCCTCGACCATGCCCTGGGCATCGGCATCGGGAAAGACCTGGATGCGGGCCCAGCGGCCCGGCGTCGGGCCGTGCATCAGCTGGCGCTGGTAGCGCACGGTGCGCCCGGTGAAGGCCTGGGCGAACGCCGGTGCGGCGGCGGCCCAGGCCGTCGCGCCGAACAACTCCTCCAGGCTGCGCCCGAGCAACTGCTCGCGCGGCCGGCCGGCCCAGGCGATGTAGTGGTCGTTGCAGAACACGAGCCGGGCATCGCGGTCCCAGCGGCCGATCGGCAGGTCGATCGCCGCGATCAGGCGTTCGATGTGGGTGAGGCGGGGCTCGTCGGCGGCGACCATGGGCGAATGGTAGCGAGCGCCGGGCGATTTGCCGGTCGATCGATCGCTCGAGCGGGCCCGCGCGTTGCGTCGCGCCGACGCCGGCGCGTCAGAACGGGATCCGGCCGGTCCAGAGGTCCCGGTACATGACCCAATCGCCCATGAAGCTGTACAGCGGGCGCTTGAACGACGCCGGCCGGTTCTTCTCGAAC